>PWGF01000539.1 GCA_003554375.1 Spirochaetaceae bacterium | reverse complement strand
CGTTCGGTAAGCGGCCGTTCCGCCAGAAAGCCGTATGAAGGAACGGAAAACCAGCACTCCAAGATCCACCCCCGGCGATTTCGAAAGATCTCCGTATCGGAGAGCTGATTCGAGTCTACCTCCGAGAGCCGCTTCATGCCGTCCGGGACGACGGCAGGGAATTCTTGCGGCGAGCCTTCTGAAGCGCGGTCGCCACAGAACACATCAATATCCATCGGCAGGAGAACGCGAGCGAGTGACGGTGTTCGTAGGAAGCAGGCCGCACTCTTCAGCAGCACTCCCTGCTCAAACTGCTCATCCGCCCACTCCAAGCCCTCCAGGAATCCCGCCCATTCCTCCTCCTCCCACGTTGCATACAGCTCCGTTTCAGGAGTGTGGTTTCGGATGAGTCGGCATAACCCTTCCTCGATCGCCTGTTGTTCCAGTGAGAAGCCAGTCTCGTGAGTTCGCTGTTTCAGGAGCTCAACCGCTATGGAGTTGATAGCTGCCTCGCCGGCTTCTACCTCACTGCCCTCTCCGTCATGCGACGGTACCCAGCACTGTTCGTGCACGATGGTGCTGCCGCGCGGCTATATCAGTGATTGCAGCCTGGAACGGGCGACCTCAGCGGAAGCCTTCCGTCCCTTCTTACCGAAAGCCGTATTACGGAGTACTTCGGCTTCTCATACCGTTTCATGTTCACTCTCCATGTGGGAAAATCATGCGAAAGAACGGTCCTCCTATAACATATCCTGGCATGGGTGTCAATTTGGCCGTGGTCGAGGGGGGCGCCCACGGCGCATCCGCTACACTACGGGCATTGAGTTTCCGGCATGATGCGGGGCTCGAGAGCTTGCACGGTGCGCATCCCCTTGCGGGCGTTCATGGCTCTGCCAGCCGGCCCGTTCAGATTGCACGCTTAGTATAGCCGAACATTTGCTCGATTGCCCGATGGCCCCTATAATTCCCGAGGCGCGATAAGACTCACAGGACAAAAAGAGTGGATAACTCCGTGGATTCGGAACAGATATGTGCACCTCAGGAAACCAGCTCGCAGAACACATACCGAAAGCGCGTTCTCCCAAGTACCGTTGGCTGGGTTTTGTTCGCAGCCGCCCTGCTGTTAGGCCCGCTAATACTTCTTGGCAGCTTGGACGCAACGGCACCCCGGCACAACGAAGCGCGTACCGCCGAGATCATGGTAGGTATCGCCGTTGTAATCCGGGCTGCCACGCGACGCCTTGTGCGAGGATCGCTTCAGAACCTTCTGCGCTCCACGTTTGCCGCCTTTGTTCGCACGACCGGTCGTACGGCGACGCGCCGAGCCCTCCGTTACACGAGCGGCTCTGTAGCGGTTGTCGTTAACCGGACGACGCAAAACAGTGTGCCGGCGGTGGTAGCCGAAGAACGTGCCGGCCAGTCCGCGGACCCCGGCGGGTTCCGGCGGCTTCTCGATGCTGCGCAGGCGGTCTGCTCAGCCCCCGGCGTCCGGTCAGTTGTCTCGCTCATTTTAGGATGTCTTGTACTCGCCCTCTCGTTCCGCGGAGTTCTTGCCGTAGCGGAATTCGGAGCTAGTCCGACGCTCTCCCAGCTCGTCGGTCAATCACCGCTGCTGCTGAGTGTGGCGGCTGCGCTCCCCATTCTCGTCTATGCAGCTGTCACCGTCACGATTGGTGTGATCGTCGGGGTGAAAGTACGCTTCTCGACCGCTTGGGACGGCGTCCTCCTCCAGGCGTACTTCACCGGAGCGGGCTCGTTTCTCCCGATGACGACCGACATCGAATACGACGGGAAGCCGGGCAAGAGCGCGCTCCTGGCCGGGACAGCCCTCGGCGCAATGACCGCAATCAGCTGGGCTTTCCACGCCGGACACCTATGGAGTGGAACCGAGTTTTTCCGCTTCTGTGCTACGGTATTTCTCATATACGGTTTTGTCTATTCGTTTCCGATCAGTCCTCTGGAGGGCCACAACCTCTGGACATACCACAAGGGTGCCTGGTTGCTGGTATTCATCCCTTTGCTTCTATCGTTTTTTGTCATCTTTCCGGGGGAACTAGAGCCGTTGTTGTGAGCTCGTGAGAGAGGTGTTGCCATGAGCAAGGATAAGCGTCGTGACGGCCGCAGACGAATGACGATCGTAGCCGTCCTTCTTGTATGGACCTACATCTACAATCTCCTCGTCAAACAGGAAGGAGCTATAGGAAGCTTCTTCGGAATTCTCGATACCATAAGTGACGATTTCCTGATGGGATCGCTGATCACGCTCGCCACCGGGACGGCGATCGTGATGGTGTTCTCCGTAACGAAGCTCTACACGCAGATTGTATCCGACGCGCACTCCTTCCGCATCCTCGAAGACGTGCTATCCGAGGAGCTCCCCCGAAAAC
The DNA here is from genome assembly GCA_003554375.1 of Spirochaetaceae bacterium. Taxonomy (GTDB): domain Bacteria; phylum Spirochaetota; class Spirochaetia; order DSM-27196; family SKKC01; genus PWGF01. The sequence continues at coordinate 7,888 of PWGF01000539.1, read as the reverse complement.
GCATTAAGCGCATGATACGGAGGCTCCTTCACTTCGAACGTGAGCCGCATCCGGCAAGCGTACTGCCCCAGCGTCCTATTTCACTTCTGCTGTCGCTAAGCTTCATCTATATAATGAGCTGGCTGTATGTGGTCTTGTTCAGCGAAGCGCTCTTCTTTGTCTCCTGGAGTGCCGGTGTAGATCTGCCGCTCGAGGACGCTCAGACGCTCCTCCTGCTCCCGACGCTCGCACTGTCGATCCCCTTCTCTGCCCGCGTTATGGCGTATCTCAGATATCCGTACACTCAGGACTATGCGGACTTCATCCCGGGGGCGCTGTTCGTGCTCGTCGTAGTGATGGCGCTCGGAGGCATGTTCGAGTCTGAGGACCAAGAGTTCTTTCTTGTCCAGGTTTGGAGAGACCCCGAGTACCTACGTTCGTTTCTCATGAACGGAGCGTTTCTGGCGTTCGTTCCGGTTTTCTTCGAGTCGCTTTACTGGCTCGTCCAGTTGAGCGTAGGAACTGATAATGGCAAGGAGGTACGGAACCCGGCGGGCAGAGCCGGCCCCAGAACGGACACGCCCAGCGCGGATTCTTCGCGACCGGGCTCAACCACCCCGACCGTTCGGAAGTCCCAAGCTCCAAGCTCGGATCCGGACGCGCAGTAACCGGAGAGCAATTCAGACAGTACGAGCGCATCGGGCCGGAGGAACGCAGGCGGCTATGGAATGCCTGGCTTCTGCTCATGGCGATGGGTCTTCTACAAATAGCGATGGTGCTTCTACAAACGATGATTACCAACGCGGGGCTGCTTCCGATTCTCCTACCCGAGTTGGGAGAGGTTGCACGAAACGATATTGCGCGAACACTCCGTGGCCTGGAAGAGACTCGCCGAATGAGGCGTGCATGGTGCGTTAATGGTGAGGTGCTTCGCGAGATGCGCCACAGGTATCATGCAATCGGCTACTGCAAAGACGACCGCGACGTCTACTCCCTGAGAAAGAGGTTCGAAACGGCGGTTCGGCTTTCTGATCGCGCCCTATCCGGTCCCGTGAGAAATTGCGGGCTAGCCCTTTACGCTCCCGGCAAGCATTCCGCGTATGAAATTCTTACCCAAAATGATGTAGAGCACCAACGTGGGCATTGCCGCCAGTAGAGCTCCCGCCATTTGCACGTTCCACTCGATCACCTGACTTCCGGCGAGGTTCTGCAACGCCACTGTTATTGGCTGCACGCCGGGCCGTTGCGTAATCGTGACAGCGAAGAGGAAGTCGTTCCATATGCTCGTGAATTGCCAAATTACTACCACTACCAGTCCCGGCGCCGAAAGCGGCACGATAATGCGCCGATAGACGCCGAGCAAGTCAAGACCGTCGATGTGGCCGGCGTCCAGAAGCTCGTCCGGAATCTTGGCATAGAAGTTTCGGAACATGAGCGTATTGATCGGAATTCCGTACACTATGTGCGTAAGGATCAGCCCCCAAAGAGTACCGTACAACCCAATGGTTCGAAGGAACACCACCAATGGTATCAAGATCGATTGGTACGGAATGAACATACCGAAGAGCATCAGTGCAAAAATGGTATTTGCCCCTCGAAAGCGCCACTTCGAGAACACATAGCCGTTTATGGAACCCAGCAGGGCCGACCCAAAGGTAGCTGGAATCACAAGCTTGAAGCTGTTCTCCAGGTGGGGTGCCAGGCGAGTGAACGCGGCACTGAAAGCTTGGAGACTGACACTCGGCGGCAGCGACCACATCGCCGCCAACCGAGCCTCTTGAAATGTCTTGAGACCGGTTGAAATTACTACGTACAACGGAGTCAAAAACAAGGCCGCGAACGCCACGAGTGTGATATACAGGACCGTACGCTTCAAGCTCGCTACGGCGCGTTCGGTCTTCCACGTCTGAGTTGCGCTACTCATGGGTTTCCTGCCTGAATACGTGTACGAGGTACGGAATGATGATCAGCGCCACCATTACCAACATCACTATCGAGATCGCCGCCCCTTCTCCGTAGCGGTTTCCAGTGAACGTAGTCTCGAACATGAACACTCCCGGGAAGTCGGTGGCGAAGCGCGGGCCCCGGCCGGTCATCGCCATCACCAAATCGAAGATCTTGAGGGAGATATGCCCCAACACAACCACCGCTGAGAGCGTGATCGAACGCAACATCGGCAGAACCACCTTGCGTACGATCATGATCTCGGTAGCGCCGTCCATCCGTGCGGACTCGATTACCTCGTATGGGATCGATCGTAGTCCGGCGAGGTAGATCGCCATTGTGTAGCCGGCGAACTGCCACGAAGCCGCAAGGATGAGCGACGTTAGGGCTACATGGAACCCGCCAATACGCGTCGGATCGGTGTACCAGCCCCAGTCCGACGGAAAACCAAGGTTCTCCAGTATTATGTTCACTCCGAAGGTTGGATTGAGCATCCAACGCCACACAACGCCGGTTACAATGAACGATAGAGCCATCGGAAAAAGATACACCGTACGGAACACCCCCTCGCCGCGAATATTCCGATTAATCAGGAACGCCAGCACGAACCCCACCACGATGCACGTCGCAATGAAGAACAGCGTGAAGTAGGCAGTGTTCCACAGATCGATCTGGAATCGGGTAGACTGGAAGAGATGGATGTAGTTCCGAAGCCCGACAAATGTATAGTCCGGCCGAATCCCTTGCCAGGCACTTACTGAGGTTCGGAGGGACCAGAGAATGAAGCCGTACACAAAAATACTGACCAGCACGATACTCGGCGTCACAAGCAGTACGGCTTTGGTAAGGTCACGTTTAGTGCGGATCATGACCACCTCGTTATCTGTGTTGCCTTATGCAGGCGGCGTTCCGCCCGCATAAGGCTGAACTCGATGGGGCCCCAACAGCGGGCCCCCTCGGTCACATGTGCTCAGCGTACGTACTGATCGGCAAGGCTTTGAAAGTCGGCTGCCGCCGTCTCTATATCCTTGTCCTCGACCAGGAAGGTTACCACGTCGTTGATGCTACTCATCCACCCGACCTCCGCGGCCGCTCCATGAGCGAGGCTTGGCACGATCGAGTCGCGGGCGAAGTCGTCCATCGCCGAAAGCAAGTACACGTCGTACTTGTCGCGGTCCGCATCGGTGCGTGCTGGTATCGACCCCTTGATGGGATTGAAGGTATCCTGCCCTTCGCGCGAAGCCACCACCGTCAGCCACCTCCGGACGTTCGTCGGATTCGGAGCGTCCTTGGGTAAACCGAACGTATCGGTCAGCATAATGAAGTTACCCTGCGTCCCGGGCGTGGGCATCCAGCCGTAGTCCTCCCCGGGTTCGAGACCGATAGCGAGGTAGAAGCCGTGCACCCAGTCGCCCATGACCGTCATGGCCGCCTGGCCCTCAGCCACGTACTCGGCGGCGTCGATGTTGGTAATCGCCGACTGATCCGCAGTGATATAGTCAAGCATGTCCACGAACGTGGAAAGAGCCGCAAGCGCTTCACTTCCGTCCCAGGCAGTGGTTCCGTCCCAGAGTCCGCGGTAGGCGTCCGGGCCCAACTCCGCAAGCAGAACACTCTCGAGCAGATGGGTCGGTTCCCATCCGTCGGTTCCGCCGAGCGCAAGCGGCGTCACGCCGGCCGCCTGAAGCTGTTCAGCAACCTCGAAAAACTCAGCGAGGCTCTGCGGCGGATTGAGGTTATGCTCCTCGAACACCCCGATGTTGTACCACATCACGTTGGAACGATGGATGTTCACCGGAATGCTGTATATCTCACCCTCGTACGAGATAATCTCGATCACGTCTTCCGGGAAAACGCCCATCCAGTCGTTGTCCTCGAGGATATGCGTTACCGGTTCCATGAAGTCATCCACAACCCAGGTTCCGATGATTCCCGCGCCCCCGTGCACCTGGAACGTGTCCGGCGGACGCCCCCCGACCATGCGACTAGCGAGAACACCGCGGGCCTGCGAACCACCACCGCCGGCGACTGTGGAGTTCATCACCTCTACGTCGGGATATCGCTGCCGATACACATCGATGAGCGCCGCAAGAGCTTCCGCTTCGCCGCCGGCCGTCCACCAGGTGACGATCTCGAGCCCTTCCTCAACACGCTCCTCCTCCTCACCCTCACCTGCCGCCATTGCCGAGAACGGCACCAGCAGCAGAGCCATTACACCGAACACTACGACACGTCGTAACGTCATAGAGTCACCCCTCCTTATGGGGATAGCAACAGGGTTTCTCAACGGCCAGGCCGCCGAGTTACATGACCAGATTCTTAAACCGGCTCACACCCTCCTTAAATCCTTTTCGTTATTCCAGCGCCTCCCTATCCAGAACCGCCGTTAGTCGTTCGATGCAGTTAACCACTGCTCGCACGGTGTGGTAGTTCACCTTCCAGGAATGGCTCATATGGCGCCAGACCGGCTCTCCGTTGCGATTCAGCAACGGCCACCACTCTCCGGTTGAATGGTGAATCATACGTTCCATGACGAATCCATGTAGCGCGGCATACGCCTCCAGATAACGGCGGTCACCGAACTCCAGGTACCCGGCAAGCATCCCGGTCATCACCTCGGCCTGCTGCCAGAACTCCTTCGATAGATCAGTGGCCGGCCCGTTGTGGGGACCTTCGACATAGACACCGCCGTGGCTCTGATCGATGCCGAACCTGATCGCGTGCTCTAGCGCTCCGCGGATCACCGCCTTGTACGAATCGATGTCCTCGCGCAACTCCCCGAGCGCCTCTTGCAGCAGCCAGGCGAACTCGACATTGTGCCCGTACGAGGTGTTATCCAGCGGATTTGCCTTCGCGCCGTCTTCGGCGAATCGATCCCACCCCCAAACAATATCGAACTTGATCTGCGGCGCCGGCCGTAAGTCGACATTGAACTGAGGAATTCCGGTCCCCTGCGGAGTGAACATCTTTGTCACAAGCAGCGTGATAATCTCCCGCAGCTTTCGCGAATGAAGCTCGGCACTCGACGTAGCGTACAACGCGGTAAACGCCTCCATGAGGTGCATGTGGACATCGAGCGTCTTACGATCGCCACCTTCGGCACCAGGCCCGCAGGGGCGCCAGTCACGCTCGAACATCTCGAGATAGCCCCCGTAGGCCGTTTCGCTGCAGTAGATCTGGATTAGCTCGAACAGCTCCTCGGCTGCCTCGAGCCCCCGAGCGTCGCCGGTGGCGCGGGTGTACTCCGCAAGCGCGTAGATTGCGAAGCTCTGCCCGTAGAGGATTTTCTTAGTCACCACCGGTCTACCTTCGCGGTCGAGCATCCAATAGAACCCGCCGTACTGCGCGTCGTGCGCATGCTCGAGCAGGAAACGTACTCCATGCTCTGCGTACTCGGAGCACCGCCCCCCGCCGTAGCCGTGCCGGTGAGCATACGACATGGTGAACACCGTGCGCGTTTGGGCAATCAGCGACTTCTCGTCCTCGCCGCTATCGTTGCCGTGTTCGTCGAAATGCGTGATGAATCCGCCGTGTTTGGTGTCGAGCAACCGGTCCAACCAGAACGGCAACAGCTCTTCGGTGAGATGCGAACGCAGCTCGTCGCGATAGCGAATGCAATCAGCGCGGGTCACGATGCGTCCTCCCTCAATAGCTGATATAGCCGCGGCAGAACGATCCGGTTGTCGCCGCTGAGATACTGCATGCTCCCTCCCATGCGCCTAAAGGTCTTGAGAAAGCGCAGATAGTACATTGGATCGTCCGGCGGTGGCTCCTGCTCTCCCATCCACGCTCCGGACTGGGGCGCAAGGTCGACGACGAAGATCCGGTGGTGCTCGATTGACTTTTCGTTTTGCCGCGCAAGATTGTTCGCCATCGAGAATGACTTCTCGAAGATCATGGGCGACATCACCGCCGAGCCCACCGAGAGGTACACCCCGTGCTCCAACTCCGCGATCTGACCGGCGAACTGGAGAAAATCGCGCTCAGCGGCACGCCCGACCGCCGCTCCGCGGTTAATGGGGTGAGTGTAGATGATGTCGTGCCCGAACATCGGATGCCCGGTGCACGGAACTCGCAACCTCCGCGCTGCTGCCTGTACGCTGTACCGACGGAACCGGTGCTCAACTTCGAGCCGTCCGGCCGGCACCTCGAACCGCCGGAGAACCTCCAGGAGATCGCAGGCCGCTGCAGCCCGTTGCGGGTGTGTGCCGGCAAGCTCTCGGATCTCCTCCCTCAACTGCCGTTGTGACGGGAGTTCGATGCCATCCCGTTCGATCAGGTCGCCCACCGCCTCCCCGTAGCCCAGATCCCGATGTGCGCCGGCAATCAGCGCCAGATTCAGATAGCGCCCCGTCTCCTCCCAGAGCCCAAAGCGGCCGGTAGCGACATTGCTACGCACGTCTTCGCTCGTCTCGCCTTGGAACGCCAGCTCCCAATCGTGGATAATGCCGGCTCCGTTGGTTGCCAGGCCGCTGATCCATCCGTCCTCGATCAGTCCAATCAGAACCGGTCCAAGACCGTTTTTAATGAGGTGCGCTCCGTAGGTGAGCAACCGCGGTGCGTTCCGTTTTCGCGCTGCGCGAATCGCCGCCGCCAGCTCGCGAATCCCTTGCTCCAGCGCACTGTCCGTAAGAGGGCCGACCAGCTGCTGCGGGTCTATCGCCGCCTCCGGCAAGCGCACGCGGTTGCGGCGACGGCTAAGTGGTTCCAGACGCAGCGCCGAGCGGTCGAACATCATGCGCGTACCGCCTCCCCTTCGCTCGTAGGCTCGTTGAACCCCAAAAAGCGCAGCAGACTAGACATCTGCGAGAAATCCGGGACCACGATGTCTGCGCCGGCGCGCACGAGCCGCCGCCGTTTGTTGAGATCGATGCCGTAGCGACGGACCTCGTCCGAGGCTACTCCGACCGCGTACCCGCACGCTTTCTTAGTCTCACGGATTTCAACCGGACCGTCGCCGAAGGTTATCATCTGCCGCGCGTTTTCGGCGCCAATCTCATCGAGTATACGTCTGAGTACAAGGCTTTTCGGATCGTGCGTCGCGTCGCCAACCGAGCCGACGATGCCGCCGTCAAATAGCTCGGCGTACCCGAGAACCTCCGCCTCTGCTCGGACGTCTTGGTCGTCGGTGCCGCTGGCTAGATACAATCGCAAACCGGACTCACGCAGCCGGCGCATCATCGCAACCGCATTCTTGATCGTCACGTCGCACACCGCCAGCTCACCGCGCCTCAGCCGTTCAAGCTGCTCATGCACCTTTTCGAGCAATCGCCGGTTGTAGATCGCTTTGTACTCCTCAGGGCTCTTGATCTGCGATTTCGGGACCCAGTCGAACTCCTCCACCAGCGAAACCAATTTCTGCATCTGCACAATCGTCTGCAGTCCGGTGGTGCGATCGATCAGCTCGTGGACGCGCCCGCGCACCTCATCCAGCGTCTTACCCGAAGCCTCCTCCAGCCGGCCACCCAGCACTGCCTCGCACATGACCGGCTCCATTATCCGCTCCCAACCCTCTCGCACAGTCGAGACCGTACCGTCGTGGTCGAAAATCGCGTAACGAAACGGCGGCGCTCCTGAGTCGCGGGCGCCACCCGGGATGGCGTGCTTGGAGGCAGCAGGGTAGGATTTGGCGGAACCGCGGGTGCCATTCTCCGTGTGGGCGAAAACCGGTTGAGCCCCGCCTCCAGGGCCGTGCCCACCCGCGGGCGGGAGCCGATCGACCAGCTCAATGTTGGTGCCGTCGTGATAGTTGGCGAGAAACGGCGAGGAGGCCAGATCCGGCTTGTAGATATACTCAGCTTCCTCGGCGAGCTGCAACACCTCCTCCGCTGAGGCAACGCCGGTCCTATAGAGCTTCCGCACCGTGACTCCGGCGGCCAAAATCCCAACCTCGCCGGCTTCCCGATGTCCGGCGCCCGCAGCGTGCGCCAACGCCGAGGCAGCGAGCATTGCGTCGCCCGCCCCG
>PWGF01000088.1 GCA_003554375.1 Spirochaetaceae bacterium | reverse complement strand
GCTCCGTCCCGGCAGGTCCCCTACCGCCGGGCCTGCCCGGGCGGCCGGACGCTCCGGCTGAGCCGGGCTTCGGCGCAGCCGCGGCGTGGCCCGGGCCGGAGCCGCCGCCGGCGCCGTCCGGGGCAGGGTCGTTCCCCGTGCCGTCCGCGGCACCGGCGTCCGAAGGCCCGGTCGCGCCACAACCTTGCGAGATGCACGCGGTGCTACGGCCTTGCGGTGCGCTGCGCGCGCGGGACGTCCACGGTTGGAAAGGCAAGAGCATTCCTGCCGTAAAGAGCATGCGATAGAACGCGATCGCGAGGGGCGGAGCGTCCGAGAGCCTCACCAGAATGGCCGAAAACGACGCAAAGGCGACTCCTACGACGACAAACGGGCGTGCGCGCGCGGCGAAATCCATGGGGAAGGAGTCTACTTCGGAAGGGGGGCGAAACGCGAGCATGTGCTTCCCGGGTATCCGAAAGCCTCGTCCCGCTCTGAATGCGACCTTCGATTCCGATGGATATGACGAAGCTAGTACCAAATGGTGACGGACGGTTGTCGTTGCGTACTGCTGTAGTAGCACAAAATGTGATTTCAGAGGTATATATGCAGTATAATGCGGTACGGTATCCGGATGTAGTTTTTTTGTCACCGTTGTGGTATGTTTGTAGTTGATCTGTTTGCCGGTGTGTTCGGGAGCTAACTCAACGGGGGGCCGGGCGTAGGTAAAGAGCACGCGACTAAGGAGGAATGCAGCAGTGCGGAGATATCGAGTAGCAGCGTGTGCCGCGCTTCTCAGCGCGGGGATTGTGGGAGCGGTTTCAGCTCATAGCCAGTTTCGGCCCTGGGATCATGCCGATAATCCTGCCCTCTTGGCGCGCAATCAGCGCCGGTGGGTGGAGCTCAGCGTGACCCCCGTGGACTTCACCGTGGACAACTCGGTGGTTTCCCCCGGGGATATCTTCCGGGAGACGGTTGTAATCGATCTCCCGGCCATCACTGAGCGCGTCTCGGACGACGGATGGCGTATCAATGCAGGGGGCGGGGTCAGCGGGCACGGCACCTTGCACGTCGGGCCTATCGGGATCGGTAGCTACTCCCGCGTCTGGGATCTTACTCGCTTAACCATTCCCAGAAACATCTTGGAGATCCTCTCTTACGGGCTCGAGCGTGACGAGGATGGCGGCCCGGTAACCGCGGAAGGGAAGGGCGAGTTCGTTCAGCGTCTCTTCGCCGAGAGCGGACTGTACGCCTCCTATTCCAGGAATCAGCTCGTTTACGCCATGAAGCTTGGCGCGTACGTACCGCTTCTCTACAGCCGTGACGCCAGCTTCAGGTACGACCTCTACATGCACGATCAGCCGAACGAGAACGGGAACTACTTTGAGTTCAACGCCGGGGCTGAGGGAGAGCTCCTTCTGGGGGTCAACCCCGAGGGCGACCAACCCGAGCCTGCAATCGGAGCCAAGATCGACGTCGGGTTCATTCGGCAGGATGACCGGCGCCGGGCTATGTACGGCGCAGCCGTGAACAGTATTCCGATCGTGCCGGCGCAGGTGCGTTATGAGGTGTCGGAGGAGATGGCTTTCAAGGCCTTCATGGATTCCGAAGAGGGCTTCTTGGCGCTCATCGATGAGGAGGATGGGGACGATCCGTTCCAGATTGAAGAACCGGATCTGGAGGAGCTCGAGATCAAGGAACTGGCGGAGCCGGTTCGCGTCTTTCCGGAGACGAGCGTGAGCGGGTTCTACCGGTTTGGATTGCCGGTCATAGATCTCATCCCGCACGGAGAGTTTGTTTTCGGAAGCCTGGCCCGGTTAAACGCGGGACTTGTCGTGGAGGGCAACTTGCCGGTACTGAACTGGCTGTCCGCAGGGTTCGGCTATCAGGACTTCTCGTGGCAGATCACCGGAGGGCTTCGCATTCCGTTGCGGGTCATTGAGCTTTCCACGCAACTGGGCCTGAGCGCCCCGGAGCTGGGGAACCTCTTTAGAGCACAGGGACTTACCGGCCGGGTTTCGCTGGCCATAGGACTGTAGGGGGTCAGAAATGCGAAATAGGAACGTACAAAACGGGAGCGTATACAGGCGCGATATGAACGGTTTCAAGCTGATGCTGACATGGGCCGCCGCGGCGGCCATAGTGATTGCGGTCGCCGGTTGCGATTGGCAAACACCGCAGGAGGTCCAGGTCAAAACAGAGCCCGCATTCGACCTGCCGGCAGGAACGCGGTCGGTGGATATCGCCGATCTCATCGACCTCGACGAGCTCCTTCTGGAGCCAATGCAAGAGGACTTCGGCGAGGACGGGACCGTCGTCGCCCTGAGACCACAGGATGACGGTGTGGACACCTACACCGTGCAGGCCTCCCGTAACCTCATCTCCATATCGACCGCGGATTTCTTTGAGGACGAAGTCGATCTGAGCGAGTTGGAACAGGACATCGAGCGGGTCGAGTTCGACGTACCCAGCTTGGAGCCGGACGTTCAGCCGGTCATGCAGAACATTGAGCCGATCGAGCTGGCTAGCGAGGATCTGGCAACGGACGGTGATTTCGAAGGCGAGCCGGCTTTTGTCCCGGACGGCGGCGGCGAGGTCCCGGTTGAAGTCGTTCCGAGTGACGTCGGTTTCGAGTCCGCAACCTTTGCTGAGGGAACCTTCGTTGTCGATCTGGAGATTGCCGGCGCAGAGCCCGGCCATGAGATTACCGTTGCCGGCACCATCGTGGACGGCGCCCAGGAGCTCCCGGCGGCGGAGGAGCTCGCCCTCGTCGGCGAGACGGATTCCGGCCTGCTCTCCTTCGACCTTTCCGGCGTGACGCTCAGCGGCGATTTCTCTCTGCGGTTCGACGTCTCGGGAGACCAGGAAGATCTGTTTACCCTCGACGGTACCTATGGGTTTGATGGGGCGGCTCTTGTCACGGCAGCAAGTGGAGTTGATCTAGACGGCGTCGCCATCGACCCCGTGAGCGATAACGAGGAGGTTTCCTTTGACCTCCCCGACAACGTCGCCGAAGTCGAGGTGGACGAGGGCGAGGTGCGGCTCTATCTCGAGTTCCCCGCCTGGGACGGGATTGCGTTCGATGTGAGTGCAGAGCTAACGGGGCTCGTCGACAACAACGGAGATCCCGTAGACGGCGAGTTCACAGCGGATCCGGATAACGAAGACGAGTACTTCCTCCCGCTCGATGGCGTCGTGATCGATCACCAGAGCGAGATCGACCTGAACTACACCATCACGGCGACAGGGGGGGCGGAGACTTCGTTCGACGTCGATGATCCGCTTGGTCTCCAGGACGTCGCTTTGACCGTTGAGAGTATCGCCCGGGCGGTAGTCGAAGACGACGAACTGGCCATAGAGGAGGAGCTGCAAGAGCACGTGGACCAGGAGATCGTGGATGCGGTTGAGAGCATCACGCTGGAGGAGGCAGACCTCGTGATGCGGTTGAACAACCGGCTTCCGGTGAGCGTGATACTCAGGGTTTCTTCTGAGGCGTTCTTACCGCAGGACCATCTAGACCAGCTCGAAGACCCGGGCGACGAGGCCTATCCGGGCGATTTCTTTGAAGACGCCGACAACATAGACCGCGACGGCACTCAGGTAGTCGTGACCTTCCCCCCACAACCACTGGGCGATCAGAGCCTGGAGCAGCGCGTCATACCTCTTCAGAAGGAGATCGTGATCGCGGACCTGCTCGAGGACGCGGAAGGGCACTACTTCGATTTCCAAGTTTTCGGAGAGCCTGAAGGCTACGACGACGGGGCGGTTACCGTCGAGAACGTCGTGCCGGGGGAGACGTACTCCTTTGGCGGAAGCGGGGATCCGGAGGGACCTGCCGACGTGGAGCTCGTGCTTACTGTTGAGTCCATCATGATCCAGGACCAGGACGAAGAAGGCTCTATTCCCGACGAGGACGATGATCCGATGGACTTCTCCGAGTTGAGGGAATTCCTGCCGGAGGGAGTTACGCTCGATGGGGTAACCGGGGAAATCCGTATCGGCGGACTCGAAGACTTCAGCGGAAGCATCCAGCTGGTTGCCGGCTATATCGTCGATGGGACCGGCTATCTCCTTGATTTGCTTGATGCGGACGCGGATAGAAGCGAGGGCTCGCTGGACGACAACGGCTTCGCTTTCGACGAATACTCCGAAGAAGCGTTTGTGGTCGGAGAAGGCGGAGAGCCGGACAGCGTGAGCATCTTTCTTGACGAGATCATCAACGATGGGGCTTCGGACGTGGAGTTTCGTTATCTGCTGAGCGTTGACCGAATGGAGCTGTTTGTGGAAGAAGAGGATGCTGATGACCTCACGGTAGCTTTCGACCTTACGGTACCGTTCGGGCTGCAAGTGGACGCGGAGGATGACACCGGACGGGTGCTCTGGGAGCTCACCGACGATGACGACAAGCCCGTTCTGGAGATAGAGGACGATCTTTTCGATCGCGAGACCGACGACGAGGACGAGGGAATCCAGGATCTGTTAGATCAGCTCGCGGAGGTTGCGCTCATCTGGGAGCTTACCAACGACGTAGGCTTGAGCTTGGAGATCGACATGGTTGACGGCGACGACTTCGCAAAGACGATCCGATTCCACGAAGGGACAACCAGCGAGCGCTTCGAGCTCTCCCGCAACGATATCCGCCATATTCGCGACACGATCCCGTTCCAGCCGGAGATCAATTTCTACCTGACCGAGGGGGCGCAGACTTTCGATCCGGATGCGACGTTGCTTGTCGGGCTCTGGGCCCGAATTGCGGCCGAGATCGACTATACGATTTCGTTGGGCAATGACGATTAGCAAACGACCAAATCCCGGCCGCCGCGGGCGCGGCGGCCGGATTGTTCCCCTCCGCTCACGCACAACACCCGCCGGCTGACTTCTCGACGGCGCGCCGCGCCGATCACCGAGCTCACAGCCATTTCTCTCAGTTTCCCGTTGATAATACGGCGCTCCGTTCGAGCGGTCCTCCGGTTGGCCCTTGTCGCATTCTTGGAGCGGCGTTGCGGGCGAAAGGCCCGGAGGAACAGGCGCCTGACTGTACTACAGCCGGCACTTCGCAACTGGTGCTTTTCTGTGACGCAATGTGTGCGCATGCTCTTGTGGGTGTACGGAATTCTTTCGCCGCATAAAGCCGCGTTGTGGTTGTTCCCCCATTGTGGTAGACTTGGTGATACAAATCACAGCGCTCCGAGAATCCTGAATCTTACTTCGTTAGCGGGGCGTTGAATGGGATGAACGGCCGACCGAGGCCCGGCGTAGGAAGGTAGGCCGTCCGGCAGGTAACCAAGGAGTGGTGGATTCAATGAAAACGTTCCGGATACTTGTGCTAATGGGCTTCTTAGGGCTCGTCGTGGTTGGAGCTGCCGTAGCTCACAATCAGTTTCGGCCATGGGATCACGACGTGAACCCTGCGCTTCTGGCGCCAAATCAACGACGTTGGGTTGAACTCGCCGTGACCCCCGTAGATTTCAGCGTGAGCAACTCGGTGGTGGCGGCCGGGGACGTCTTCCAAGAGAAAGTCGTTATCGACTTCAACGAGATTAACGAACGCGTTCCGGATGAAGGGTGGCGCTTCGTCGGGAATTTCAGCGGGGCCACGCACGGGACGGTGCATATAGGTCCTATAGGGTTCGGAGGATACACCAGTGTTACCAATATGACGCGGTTCACGTTGCCCAAGAGCCTGGTGGAGATCATGGCGGACGGCCTGCCGCGCGAGGAAGACGGTGACGGCGCGGTCCGCGCCGACGGCGAAGGCGCGTTGGACCAACGGCTGTTCCTGGAAGGCGGGTTATACGGCTCGTATACCCGGAATCAGATCGTCTACGCGCTCAAACTCGGCGCATATTCGCCGGTCGTGTACAGCCGGGACACCAACTTCGGCTATGAGCTCTATATGGGCGACGAGCCAAACGATGACGGCAACTATATCGACCTGCGGGCGGGTGCGGAAGGAGAGATACTGCTCGGTGTGGATCCGGACGATCCCGGGGCATCGCCGGCGGTGGGGCTCAAGACCGACGTCGGTTTCATCCGCCAGGATTCAGACCGCAGGGCTCTGTTTGGAGCGGCTATCAACAATGTCCCGATTGTGCCGGCTCAGGCGGAGTATCGGCTCAAGGAAGACGTCGAATTCCGTGTTTCCACGGACCGGGAAGAGGGGCTGTCTGCCTTCTTCGGAGAAGAGGACGAAGAATTCGACGACATTTTCGATGTGCAGGAGCCGGATCTGGATGATCCAGAAGTCGAGAAGCTCGAGGATCCGGTACGGGTGTTCACTGAGCCGAGCGTAAGTGGTTTCTACCGATTCGGATTTCCAGTGGTCGACGTTATTCCGCACGCTGAAGTGGTATTTGGAAGTCTTGCGCGCCTGAATGCCGGCGCCGTGGTGGAAGGGAACCTTCCCGTTCTCAACTGGCTTTCGGTCGGCTTCGGCTACGATGACTTTGCCTGGGAGGCAAGCGCCGGGCTCCGGATCCCGCTTCGGGTAATCGAGCTATCCGCCAAACTCGGGTATAGCGCACCTGAGATCAGCGGACTGTTCCGGGGGCAGGGCTTTACCGGGTCCATCAACATAGCGATCGGCCTTTAGGGAGGCGTAAGTGATGTTCGGAAAACGACAGGTAAAGAGGGATGGATCAGATATGAACTACCGATTCGGACGCCCAAACCGGCGACCGGTGAACAGAATGGCCCAGAAGAACCGGGCAACAAAGAAGAAGCGCATCTGCGGTCTCCGGCAAGTCTGGCTCGCTCTGGGAGTGACTGCGGCAATCATTCTTGCCGGGTGCAACTGGACCGCGCCGGAGGAAGTGACCGTCCAGTCCGACCCGGAAATCAACGTCCCCAGTGGACGGACTGACCTCGGGGAGATTCTCCCGTTCGGTGAAGAGGATATGGACGAAATCATCGTCGAGCCGCTCCGCGACGCCTTCGAAGACGGAGAAGTCGAGGGTGAGGTACGGGACGGCACCTACACCGTTGACGCTACCCAGGACTTCATCTCCATTGCTACCGACGAGTTCTTTGAGGAAGAGGTAGAGCTCGACGAAATCGAGGAGGACATCGATCCGGTCACGTTCGACGTTCCGGACCTGGCTCCGGACCCGATCGAGGAGAGTGAAGCGATTGGGACGATTGAGCTGCCGGATGGTGTGGAAATAGACGAGAGCTTTGAGCTGGACGACATCGTTGAACCGGGTTCCGGTGAGTCATTCTCCGTGGATGATATAGAGGACATCGATATCGAAGCGGACGGGTACGATGAGGTATCGTTTGAGCAAGGGGACTTTATTGCGGCGCTTTCTATCGACAACGCTTCCGATGATCTGGAGGTAACGGTAGATGGTACGATTGTGGATGAGGAGACTACGATCGAGGCCAAGAATTCCGTAACCCTCGAAGGACCTGATCAAGACGACGGAGAGTTAGAGTTCGACCTCACTGATGAAACTCTGTCAAACGAATTCTCACTGGAACTAGAGGTCGTAGCCTCCGACGGAGAAACCGGCAGCACATTCAAATTCGCGGCGGACTCTTTCGAGTTCTCCGATGACGCCACTATCTCCGGTGCTTCCGGCATCGAGATTCCTGAGGAGGAAGTAACGGGCCGGCACGCCGTGGACTTCGCCGAATTTCCGGAGAACGTGGAAAGCGTGGAAATCGGGGACGGGCATATCGGGATCAACGTCGAACAGCCCGCCGAGTGGGAAAATGTGGACACGGATGTTGAGCTTACGCTCTACGACGACGGAGACGACCTGGAAGCCGATTGGGATGACGAAGAACAACAGCTCGATCTTGCAGGTGTAGAGCTTACGGACGACTCTGATCTAGAAGTCGAGTACTCGGTAGAGGTATCCGGTGATGATGCCACGATCGACTTGGAGGAGCAAGTCGACGTCACGGTGGATGTCGAAGTGACCGAGCTTGCCGAGCTCGTTGTGGAAGACGAGGATCTCTCCTATTCGGATGAATTCCGAAACGACGATCTTCCGGACGAGGTCGTCGACTATGTGGACGAGGTGACGCTTGCTGATGGCAGCAGGCATATGAGCGTCGGTATGCGCAACCGGCTTCCTGCCGACGTCGAGTTGCGCTTGTCCTCTGAGGCCCTGTTGCCGGACCACCATCTGGACGAGCTGGAGAGCGAGGAAGGTTTCTTCGATCCGGCGCACATCGACCGCGAAGACAACGCCGACGAGCTCGACGAGATAGTTATCGAGTTTGAAGCCGGAGCTGACCCTGAGGAGACCCCACAAACAGAAGAGATTTCGCTTCTTAGGACCGTTGCCATCGACGAGCTGCCCGGCTACGACGACGACGATCCATACTTCGACTTCAATGTGGAGGTTGTCGCGGATCCGGACAATTTCGATGACGGCACGAACCAGCTAACTTTGACGGACGTGGAGCTGGGAGAAAGCTACGCTCTGGAAGAGGGACAGGTTTCGTTGGATCTGGACGTTGCCGAAATAGTGGTGAGCGACATCGATGAAGATGGCTCGATTCCGGAGGAAGACGACGAGGACCCGATGGACCTGTCGGAGTTGAACGAGTTCCTTCCGGAGGGGGGCGACATAGAGGGCGTTCAGGCAAGCATCCTCATCGCCGGAATCGAAGGGCTAAAAGGGAACGCGAGGTTGCTGGCAGGGTATACGGACCAAGGTGGTCAGCAGCTGGTCTTGGACCTCTTGGACGAGGAGGACAAGGCGGAAGAGGGAGACCTGGAAGATGTCGACATCAATGAGTACCCTCAAGAAGACTTCGATATCGGTGACGACGGCGAAGCCGCCAAGATTCCCGTATACCTCAGCGAGGTGATCAACGAGGGCCCTGACGACCTAGAGTTCCGATACCGTCTGGAGGCCGATGAGCTGACGATTGACCTGCAGGGCCAGGACAACGGAGACGACGGTGACACCCAAGAGCTCAGCATCGGCCTCGACTTGACGCTTCCGATTCGCCTGAATGTGGAGGAACGCACGGAGTGGGAGCTCGAAGACGACGACGGCGAGCCGCTGCTCGCGCTCGAGGACGACCTGCTTGGCCGTGATCCCGGCGACGAGGACGACACGGTTCAGGAGCTCCTGGAGCAACTGGCCGAGGTGTCGCTGGAGTTCGATCTCAAGAACGAGATCGGGCTCAATCTGGAGCTCGAGCTCACCGACCAGGATGGCGACGGTGAGTTCGAGGTAGGGGTCCAGTTCGGTAACGGGCGCGACACAATCGAGCTCTCCCGAGCGGACATCGAGTACATAAGGACACAGGAAGAGTTCATTCCGGACATCAAGCTGTATCTCCCGGCAGGTGACCAAACGTTCAACCCGGACGGCGCGCTTGAGATGAGTGCGTGGGCTCGGGTACAAGGGGAGATCGAGCACACGATCGATCTTGCAGACGGCGACGACTGACTTCTGGACCGTAGGCGGGCTTGCGGGGCGGGGGCTCTGCCCCCGAGCCCGACTGTTCGGTCTACCGTGGCCTTTCTTGGCCAAGTGCCCAAGAACACCGCACGTGTCGCCCCGGGGCTGCGCCGAGGCGGCCCCGCCTTAAGCCGCCCCCGGATAGGGCCCGTTTGGATCGGCTATATCTTTTCGACTTCCCCTTTGGCCCAGCTTATCTACACGCCCCCCGTCCCAACTCATCGGTGTAAACCGCGTCGATCCCCAACTCGCGCAGCCGCGCAACCTCCTCGCACGAGTTGACGGTGTGCGCGTAGGTGGGAACGCCCTCCGCTTCCAAGCGCTCCGCCAGTCCTTCCTCGGCAAGCTCGATCGGCATGGCGACGGCCTTGAAGCGGTCGCCGTGCTCCGAGCGCCAGGCGGCGGCGCGTTCGGTTACGCGGTCGAAGTCCCGGTTGCCCGGGTAGCGGTAAAGGGTCCAGATGAACCGCTCGAAATCAAGCTCGAGTACTGTGTCGAGCTCGCCGGGCTGGTAGATCTGCGGAACCAGGCGCCGGCCGGCGTCGTCGATCCGCTTCGCCATCTTCTCCAGAGCGGCCGTGTTGTCCTCCTTGATGTCGGTCACGATCCGTGCGTGGTCTTGCTCGTCGAGGAACGTGCCGAGCATGTCGAGGTCGAGCGGCGTGAATCGTGCCTCGGGCTCCAGCTCTTGAAACTCGTCGTAGGAGAGCGGCTCATCGGGCTCAAAGCCGAAGTGCCGCGGGAAAATGACGTCCCAGCTGTGAAGCCCTACGAGCCGCCGGTCCGCGGTCCACTGGAAGTCGAGCTCGAAGAGCTCGAACTGATCGGCGTTTGCCTCGAGCGCTTGCAGCGAGTTGGTATAGAT
>PWGF01000521.1 GCA_003554375.1 Spirochaetaceae bacterium | reverse complement strand
GTTGCGGGAATGGCGGCCGACCGCTTCTTCTCCCTGCATCCGCGCCGCGGCGCCATGATGATCGTGGACAAGCGAGTCGGGAGCTCTCAGCGCCACATCCTCAGCGTGCCGCGCTTCTTCGCAAGCGAGCGGAGCCACACCAAGGGTGGCGGGCTCGTGCCGTGCATCGAGGGGAACCTCCTCGGCGGCCCGACCGCCGTAGAAACCCACGAGCGGGAGAACTATGCGACAAGTGCCGACGACATCCGTCGCCTCGAGTCCCTGACTGCGCTCAACGGGCGCGTGAGCAGGGGGGACGTGATTACGTATTTCGCGGGCGTGCGCGCGGCAACGTGGGAGGAGGATTTCGTTATCGAGCGCTCTCGCCGCCGGCGCAATCTGGTTCATGCAGCGGGACTTCAGTCTCCGGGGCTAGCGTCGGCGCCCGCCATTGCCGAGGACGTGGCCGCAATGGCCGCGGAGGTTCTGGCCGAGCGAGGCGAGGTGCACCGTCGTGCGGAGCCGCTCCCCCGGAGGCGGGCGCGCCTGCGCCCCGCAGCGATGCCCCTCGACGAGCGCGCCGCCCTTGTCAGGCGGGACCCGGCGTACGGTCGTATCATCTGTCGCTGCGAGGAGGTGAGCGAGGGTGAGGTTCGTGACGCGCTCCTTTCGCCGCTTGCGCCGCGGAGCCTCGACGCCGTCAAACGGCGCACGCGCGCGGGCGCCGGTCGCTGTCATGGCGGGTTCTGTCTGCCGCGCCTTCTGGCGGCGATAAGCAGGCACGGCGGGGTCGCCGTCGAAGAGATCCACAAGAACAGCGCCGACTCGCCCGTGGTGCTCGGACGGACCAAGGCGCCGGAGGCTCTCCATGGCCGCCGCTGACTATGACGTCATCGTCGTCGGCGGTGGCCCCGGCGGCCTTGCCGCGGCCGGCGAAGCACACCGGTGCGGCGCTGCGCCCCTCATCCTCGAGCGCGAGGAGCGGCTCGGCGGCATTCTCAAGCAGTGTATCCACGACGGCTTCGGCCTCCTGCGCTACGAACAGCGCCTCACCGGTCCGGAGTATGCCCGCGGCGAGATTCGGCGCGTGGATCAAGCGAAGCTGCCCCGGCTCACCGGTGCCTACCTCACGCGCCTCGAACGCGCCGAAGACGTCTGGCGCCTTACGGTGATCACGCCCGCGGCCGGCGTCGAGACCGTCACCGCGCGTGCACTGGTCATGGCCACCGGCTGTCGCGAGCGGAGCGACCGCCAAGTCTTTCTCCAAGGCGACCGCCCCGCCGGCATCTTCACCGCCGGCCAGGCTCAACGCCTCATTAATATCGACGGGTATCTCCCCGGTCGGCGCGTGGTGATCCTCGGCTCCGGCGACATCGGCCTTATCATGGCTCGACGGTTCACCCTCGAGGGGGCCGAGGTGCTCGGCGTCTTCGAGATCGAGCCCGAACCTTCAGGCTTGCCGCGCAACGTCGCCCAGTGCCTCGAAGACTTCGACATCCCGCTGCATCTGCGCTCGACGGTAACGACGGTCACCGGCCGGCACCGCGTCGAGGGAGTCACGGTGTGTCCGGTCGACGAGCGGGGCGTTGTCCAGGATCAGGGGTGCTACCGCATTGCGTGCGACACGCTCGTACTGAGCGTGGGCCTCATACCGGAGAACGACATCCTCCTCGACCGCGGAACACGGCTCGACCCCACCACCCAAGGGCCGTTTCTCGACCAGCACCGCCGCGGCGAGGAGCCCGGGCTCCATGTCTGCGGGAACGCCGCCGCGGTGTACGACTTGGTCGACTACGTCTCGGAGTGCGGCACGCTCGCCGGGAGGTCCGCGGCCGCGTGGGCGCTCGGAGGGGCGGAGCCGGCGCCTTCGGTGCCGCTTGCCGCCGGCGGCCACGTACGCTTGGTTCTGCCGCAGTTTCTCTCGCTTTCGGCCGGCAAGGGGGCCTGCAAGGGAGCGGCCCGGGAGGAGGCAGCCCGGGACGGGGCCGGCAACGGCGTGGTCCGCCAGGAGGCGGCCGGCGAAGGAGCCGGCAAAGGGGCGGCCCGCCAGGAGGCGGCGCTCGCCGAAGCGGCGGCCTGCAAGGCGCCCCCCGACAAGGCGGGGCCCGCCGAAGGAGGGGCCGACCCGGCGAGCCCCGGCGACGAGGGGCCCGCCGGAGCGCTGGGCCAGGGCGAGATTCCGCTTTACGCCCGGGTTCGCCGCCGTATCGAGCGCGCGAATGTCCGGCTCACGCAGGATGGCCGCGAGCTGTACGCGGACACGGCGCGTTACGTCAAGCCGCAGGAGATGCAACGAATCCCGCTCGACCCAAGCGTGCTCACGCGAATAGATCCGAACGGCGGGCCCG
Source organism: Spirochaetaceae bacterium (assembly GCA_003554375.1). GTDB lineage: Bacteria > Spirochaetota > Spirochaetia > DSM-27196 > SKKC01 > PWGF01. Next base: position 7,965 of record PWGF01000521.1, on the reverse strand, counting down.
TTCAGCTCAGCATGGAGGAACAATAGATGACGAGGAGAGGAGCGGCGCCGCAGAGCGAACCCCGCCCCGGGGCCCGAGCAGGGGCCCCGCCCGAGTGCGGATCGCGAGCCTGCGCCGAGGTGCGAGCTTCAGCCGCGCCCGGGGCGCAAGTCCACCCCGGAGCCGAGTCCGGCACCCCCGGCGAGCCCGGCGCCCGAGCCGAGTCCGGCACCTCCGGCGACCCCGGCACCCGAGCCGAGGCGGCGACGGCAGGACGGGTCGAGGGCGGAGCAGCTGCGCCCCCCGCGGCGAGAAGTCGGCATGCGCCGGCGACCTTCACGTGCCTCCTGTGCCCGCGGGGGTGCGGGCTTCGCGTGTGGCCGGCCGACGGCGGATATGAGGTTTACGGCAACGCCTGCCCCAAGGGTGAGTCCTACGCCATCCAGGAGGTAACGGACCCCCGGCGGATGGTCACGACGACGGTGCGTACCCGCTTCCGCACGCGACCGCGGCTGCCGGTCCGCACCGACCGTGAGGTGCCGCTGGCGCAGGTCCGGGCGGTCGTTACCGCGTCCGCCGAGGTTATCGTAGGGGCCGGTGTCCAATGCGGCGATGTCGTTGCGCGCGATCTCCTCGGCGAAGGGGTCAATCTGCTCGCCACGGACGATCTCGACGTGGACGAGCTCGAAGCAGACAAGCTCGAAAACGAGGATTCCGAAGACGACGAGCTCCGCGACGGCCAGCTCGGTGACGACGAGCTCGAACAGGACGATCCCGAACAGCGTGAGGTCGACCATGGATGAGCTCCTTCTTGCCGTCGACTGCGGTACTCAGAGCACTCGCAGCATGGTCTTCGACGCCGAGGGCCACGTCGTAGCAGGCGAAAAGGTCGAGTACGAGCCGTACCGGAGCCCGCGGCCGGGCTGGGCGGAGCAGGACCCGGAGGTCTTCTGGGAGGGGGTCCGTTCGGCGTGTAGGAGGCTTTTCGACAACAATCCCGGCCTCACGTCCCGCCTTGCCGCAATGGCGGTCACTACCCAACGAGACACGATGATCTGCATGGACCGAAACGGCGCGGCGCTGCGGCCGGCGATCACCTGGCTCGACACCCGCAAGGATCCCGGCACCTACCGCCCCGGGCTCTTGGGGAGGACGGTCTACCGGCTCTTCGGGATCCTCGACACCATCGGTACATCCATGGCGGATGGGAAGGTCAATTGGATACGGCGCCACGAGCCGCGGGTTTGGGCCGAAACGTGGAAGTACACGCAGGTTTCGGGTTTCTTCCACTACCGGCTGACCGGGAATGCCGTGGACTCGGTCTCCTCCAACGTGGGCCATATCCCCATGGACTACCGCCGCAGGCGGTGGGCGCGTACGCGGAACATCAGGAGTAAGCTTTTTCCCGTCGAGCCGGAGAAACGGTGTAGGCTCGTCGAGCCGGGGGAGCCGGTGGGCACGGTGACGGCGGAGGCCGCGCGGCTACTCGGCATCCCCGCAGGGCTTCCGGTCTTCGCGGCCGGAAGCGACAAGGCGTGCGAGAGCCTTGGTATGGGCGTCATGGGCCCCGGTACGGCGTCGCTGAGCTTCGGAACGACGGCTACCGTCTCGATGACGACCCGGCGCTATGTGGAGCCAATGGCCTTCATGCCGGCCTACTGTGCCGCCGTGCCGGGCTTCTTCAACCCGGAGATCGAGATCTTCCGGGGATTCTGGATGGTAAGCTGGTTCAAAAACGAGATGGGAACCGCCGAGCTCGAGGAGGCCGAACGCACTGGGACCCTCCCCGAGGATCTCTTCGACCGGCTGCTCGACGGCACCCCGCCGGGAAACCTGGGGCTCATGCTACAGCCGTACTGGGGCCCCGGCTTGAAGAACCCGCATGCGCGCGGCTCGATCGTAGGCTTCGGCGATACCCACGACCGGGGCGCCATCTATCGCGCCATCATGGAGGGCCTCGCCTACGCGCTCCGCGAAGGACTCGAGCGCCTCGAGCGACGGACGGGGGGACAGGTGGCCGAAGTTGCAGCCTCGGGCGGGGCCAGCAAGAACCGCCGGATCTGCCGGCTTACCGCCGACGTTCTGGGGCGGCCGGTCTACCGCGCCGAAACCTACGAGGCAAGCAGCCTCGGCGCGGCGATGGTCGCGGCGGTAGGCGCGGGGATCCACGACGGATTCGAGACCGCCGTCCGGCGGATGGTGCGTGTCTACGATCGTTTCGAGCCGCGCCCCGAGTATCGGGAGCTCTACGACAGGCTCTTCGAGCCCTACCGGGAGATCTATCCCCGGCTCGAACGGTTCTACAAGAAGCTTCAACGCATCACCGGTTACCCCGAGCTTCCACAGGCGGCCCAGCCGGCCCAGGCGCTGCAGGCGGCCCACCCGCCCGAGGTGGCCAAGGCGCCGCAGCCGGCCGAGGCACCCGAGGCGCGTCCGGTATGCGACGCCGTGGAGGCGCCCAGCGTCTCGGAACAGGATCCGGCGAACAACACACGAAAAGGAGGCGACAATTGTCAAAGTACCGTGGGTTCAAGCCCGACTGGGAGCACGAGCCACCGCGGGAAGGGAGCTTCCGCTCCATCTTCCGGTGGGGAGACCCGAACGAGTTCAAGGAGCCGAACGAGTGTCTCTACAAACTAGCCAAGGAGACGTTTGGGCTCGAGGACGCCGACTTCACCCAGAAGATAAACGAGGGCCACGAAGCCGTACCGCGCGAGATTCCGAGCACCATCGATCGCAGCCTGCTCGAAGAGCTCGTCTCGATAGTCGGAGCGGAAAACGTCTCCCTCGACGGCTACGACCGCCTCTCGGTTGCCTACGGCAAGACGATGTACGATGTCTGCCGGCTGCGAGAGGGCGTCATGGAGAACCTGCCCGACGCGGTGGTCTACCCCGGTTCCAAGGAGGAAATCGAGCGCATCGTCGCCTTCTGCCACGAAAACTCCGTACCGCTCTACGTGTACGGCGGCGGCTCGTCGGTCACACGCGGGGTTGAAGCTGTGTGTGGCGGGATCACGCTCGACTTGAGGCGCCGCTTCACGAAAGTGATCTCCTTTAACGAAACCGACCAGACAATCACCGTCGAGTCCGGCATCTCCGGCCCGGACCTCGAGGACGCGCTCAATAGAGCGCCGGAGCGTTTTGGCGCGCAGCGCCGCTACACCTGCGGGCACTTCCCGCAGAGCTTCGAGTATTCCGCCGTCGGCGGATGGGTGGTAACGCGCGGGGCGGGGCAGAACTCCACCTATTACGGAAATATCAAGGATATCGTGCTCGGCCAAGAGTACGCAACGCCGACCGGGCTGGTGAAAACGTATGGCCTTCCCGCTCACGCCGTAGGACCGGACCTGGACGAGATCATGATGGGAAGCGAGGGCGCCTTCGGCGTGCTCACGCACGTCACCCTCCGGGTATTCCGCTACATGCCGAAGAACCGGCGAAAGTTCAGCTATATCTTCCCGAGCTGGGAGGCCGCCCGCAACGCCGCCCGGGAGATCATGCAGTCGGAGGCGGGGCATCCGTCGGTATTCCGCCTTTCCGACCCCGAAGAGACCGACGTCATGCTTAAACTCTACTGCGTGGAGGGTACGCCGCTGGGCTTCGTCATGTCGAAGCTCGGCTATAAGCGCATGCAGCGCTGTCTCCTCCTCGGATGGACCGAGGGACAGCGCGGATTTGCCCGGAACCTCCGGCGGGTGCTCGGGAAGATCGCTCGGCAACACAAAGGCTTCCCCCTCACCGGATACCCCACCAAAAAGTGGGAGCACGGCCGCTTTCGGGACCCCTACCTCCGTGAGGCACTGCAGGACTACGGGATCATCATCGACACGATGGAATGCGGAGTTCGCTGGGACAACATGGAGGCGGTCCATGCGGGAGTGCGCGCCTTCGCCAAGAGTCGGCCCCGGACGATCTGCATGACCCACCTCTCCCACGCCTATCCGCAGGGGGCCAATCTGTACTTCATCTTCATCGGCCGTTTCGAGAGCAAGGAGGAGTTTCTCGAGTACCAGTACGGAATCTTCGACAATATCCAGAAGTACGGCGCCTCCATGAGCCACCACCACGGCGTCGGCAAGCTGACTTCGCCCTGGGTGAAGGATTCCATCGGAGAGAACCAGCTCGAAGTGTTCCGCGCGCTCAAACATCACTTTGACCCGAGGAACGTCATGAACCCCGGCGGCACGGTCGCCTTGGATCTCCCCGATGAACAGACCCGCCGGCCACGCTTTGCCGGCCGTACCTGGGACGATCCGGCGTACTGAGATACGTGCGGGGGGATGCGACCGGAGGGGATGCGACGGTGTCGGGCGGTTTGGAGTCGCCGTCCGATACGAGCTCCCAGTGGATGCCGTTGACGCAGTCAGGTAGTAAGTGTACACTTTTTAGTGTACACATGTGAGGTGGCGCTATGGAAGTCTCTGCTAAAGAGCTGCGCGGCAGCCCCGGCAAATACATCGAGCAGGCCGTCCGCGGCAATGAAGTTGTTATAACTCTCCGTGGAAAGCGGGTCGCCCGCCTGGTGCCCTACGTCGAGGACGCGGAGACGGCAGCGGAATCTGCCGAATACACTCCCAAGGATGAGATCTTCGGCCTCTGGGCAGACCACACCCAAACCGCAGATGTAGATGCGTATCTCCGCAGAGTCCGGCAGGGGCGTCGCTTTTGATCGTCGACACAGACGTCCTCATCTGGGACCTCAGAGGCAACAGAGCCGCCCGAGCCACAATCGCGCAGCAGGTGCCGTTCCGCATCTCTGTGGTGACCTACATGGAGCTGTTGCACGGTATACGCAACAAGCGGGAGTTTCAGGTGCTGCGCCGACAGTTGCAGCGGTGGTCGGTAACCGTATTGCAGATCACGCCCGATGTCTCAAGCAGGGCCATGTTCTACGTAGAAGACTACTGCCTCAGCTACGCCATGCAGCTTGCCGATGCGCTTATCGCCGCGTGTGCCGTAGAACACGGTGACACGCTCCTCACCGCCAATGCCAGGCACTACCGGCATGTGCCCGAGTTAGGCCTGTCTGAGTTTTGGCCCGGCCGGGAGTAGATGCTGCGGCAAACGAGGCGAACGGCGGACAGAACGTTGTACAGGCGTGCACGGCTCGGTAGTATGAGCAGCGGAAGAGCACGAACGAGGCGTTCGAGGGCGGACATGGTGCGTTCCCTATTCGAGTTCACCGCGCCTACCAGATGCATTCTCGAATTACTTGCCTTCTCCAAAGCCCCTTGCGCCGTTCGTCCCGAGCGGGTAGGTTTGTGCGTATCATGCCCGTTCCGGGGCGGTACGCTACTTCGGAGTCCCTCAGAATTCGGGGAGACGGGTCAACGCCGGCGAACGGCTCGCCGGCGAACGGCTCGCGGGCGAACGGCCCGCAAGAGGCTCGTTGGAGTGGGCGGCCGGGCCCGGCCTCGGCGGCCGGCTGGGCCCGCCCTCGCCGTAAGCGCGAGCCCGGTCGCTTATCAACGTTCGCCCATACAAGGGGAGCAGAGCGCAGATGTTTGGAAAGAGCAGTATCTTTCGCCGGCGTCCGGAGCTCGTTTTCTGGGGGCTCGTCGGATTCCTGTTGCTTTCGTACCTCCTCATCTACGCCGTCGATATCCGCAACATCTTCGGTCTCCGTGACCTCTTGGTCAGGGTTTTGCGCATTCCGTACTTCTGGTTCTACTGGTTCCAGGCACCGGTGGAGAATCCCCTGCAGTGGCTGCTCCTGGGCGGGGCGGTCATTACGTTTGCCTCCATTGCCGGCGCCGCCTACCAGAGCGGGGACCGAAGGACGGGAGCTTTCGGGCTTCTCATGGGCTTCGGCCTTCTCCTTCTGCTCCTGGAGGACGCGGGTGATGTTCGCCACGTCTACCGCACGATCGTAGAGGCTTTTGCCGGGGCGGGGCAGTACGCCATCGAGGGCACGTACGGGATCGCGGGCACGCTCTTCGAGCTCGCGTATTTCGCGGTGCTCGCGGCCATCATGATTTTTGCGCTCTGGCGCTATCGCGACGTCTACTGGAGCTCCCGGACTCCGCGCGCCTATTTCGCTGTGGGAGTCGTCCTCTACGGCCTTGCGGTCTCCTCGTCGTGGCTGGGAAACGCGTTCCGAGCGGTCACACCGTTTCGCGATCTCTACAGCATCGCCGGTGAGCGCGTGATAGCCGGCCTGTTTCGGGGGCGCCCGGACACCACCGCCATCTTGAAGCGGACCTCCCAGGCCGTGGCCAACGACGGCATGCACCCCCTGGAGTTTGCGATCATGGACCGGGTGTACGAGGAGTCACTCGAGCTGCTGGCCGCCGGGGCTTTCTTTGTCGCCGGCCTGGCGCTCCTCTTTGCCTATCAAGCACGGCGCGGCCGCGAGTAGCTGCACCGCCGCGGCGGCTCGCCCGGCAGGCTGGGCCCCGCCGGCCCGGCGGCCCCGCCCGCACGGTCGGCCCGGCCCTGCAGGATGGCGCCTGCCGGCCCGCCTCCGGCTCCGCCGGCTCGGCCCCGCGGTCCGGCCGGCTCAGGTTGACCCGCCCTGGCCTATGCTTGCTTCCAAACCCGTTCCGTTCCACAGGCTCCTCACGCCCCTCCAATGGCAAGCGCCGCGCCGAGCACCAGGAGAAATTGGCCGACGTGGTAAGTCGTGATGACCAGGAGGCGGCCCGCGGTTGCTCGGGCAGAAGTGACCTCGGGAGCACCGCCAGGCGGCGGAGGAGCTTCCGGGCGAGTGCCCAGGACCCACCGTCCCCATGCGATGGACGCGTCAGAGAAGAGAAAGAGCACGCTCCCCGTGGTTACCAGGACGGCGGGAGCGGTCGGCCACTCCGGCCGGAGGAGCGTCCAAACGGCAGATAGCGTCATGAGCATGATCACCACGATGTACGGCACGACGCCGCGCGCCAAGAGCGGATCGGGCTCATCGATGAGCCCGGGGCGGAGGGCGCGATAGAGAAGGACTCCCGCTCCTGCAAGCACCAGCACCGGCCCCAGCATTACGGGTGCCGCGGGTGGCGCTCCGGAAGCGTGGAATCCCACGATGTAGGAGAGATGTGCAAGGCCGAACGCGCCGATGGCGCCGCGGAAACGCGGCTTTGGGAGCATGAGCAGTACGTCACCGACGAGCGAGAATGCGATGGCCGCCGCAAACCAGGCAATCCGGCCTTGGAGCCCGACGGTGACCAAGATCCAGATGAGCAAAAACGCCATGACCGCCGGTTTTGCTACATACTCGAGCGGCTTTGTAGCTCGCGCGACGGCAATCCAGTCCAAAATGGCGAAGACCACCGCTGCCGCTGCCAATACTAGTGAAGATAGTGTCCAAAGATCCACAAGCATCTGCCACCTCGGCTCTTGAGTGTCCCGGCAGCATACCCCGTTGCGCCGGTCCCGTCGAATGAGCAAAGTGACGCTTACTGGTGACCACCTCGATCGCGGCTCGAGCGGCACGGGGCGAAGGGTGAGGCTCGAGCAACGAGCAACGAGCGGCGAGCGGAAGTGGCGGGACGGCCTTGCGGGGCGGCGCCAGGCGGCGTCTCGTCGGGTGGGGCCCGGATGCCCGGGGCGTCTTCGGCGCTCCCGGCATTTCCGGCGCCCCGGACGCGGCGGGCGCCTCCGGGTGGCCTGGATGCCCCCGGGCCGCCGCGCGCAGCCTACTCGAATAGCGTTGCCAGATACCCGTTTAGAAAGCGCCCGTTCGGGTCCATCCGGCGACGCACCGCCACGAAGTCGTCAAATCGGGGCCAGAGCCGGCGGAGAGCTTCGTGGTCGGCCCGGAAGCGCTTGGCCCAATGGGGGCGGCCGTCGTATGCAAGAAAGACGCGCTCCACAAGATCGAATGCCGCGTAGCTATCGGCGTGCTCAGGGTTCCGTGTGACGCAGCCCATGGTGACGGTGTACCGGTCGTACGCCTGGCTGAGCCAGGTCTGGTCGGGCTCAAGAAAACGGACGTCCATCGGGATGTGGGCGTAGGCATCGTTGGCGCGGCTGTCGAGACGTGCCCGGAGCTCG
>PWGF01000265.1 GCA_003554375.1 Spirochaetaceae bacterium | reverse complement strand
GCCGGCGCCGGCGCAGACCGGTCGCCGGCCGTTTCTGGGGAGGGCATGCCGCGCAGCACCACCGCCGTGCCGACAGCAATGAAGAGCACCAGTACGAGCAGCTCCGCCGACTTCCGGAACGATTTCCTCCTCACGATCTCCCTCTCAATGCGCTCTTGCAGCAGTCCCGGCCGCGCACTTACCGCACGATCGCCGCGCGATTGCAGCCTTCTATTATTCTAAGGCGAAATGCGCCGGGCTGCCACCGTGAAGCTACCCATCACAGCCTCGCTGCGGCCCCCCACGCCAACGCGAACCCGAGAAGCAGCAAAAGGATCCCAGAGGCGCGCCTGAGGATCTGGAGCAGGAGGGGGGGTCTTGAGAACCTTCGGCAGCAGGCCCGCCGCCGGGCCAAGGAGGAGCAAGGGGGTCACCAGCGAGGCGCCGATCCCGCCCGCGAGCGCTCCGAGCAGCGTATGAGCTGAGAGGCGCGCCAGGGCGAAGCCGAGGGCCGCCTTGAGCCCGGCTCGCCAGCCATCGGCCGTACCGGTGACGTAGAACGCGAGCGCCGGAGCACAATGGACCATACACGGCCCCACTCCTACCGTAAGCCCCGCCACAAAGAGCGCTCCCAGCGTGCTCACAAGCCCATCCATCCCCCATCTCCCCGCCGGTGGCCCGAGCCCGCAGCGTACCGTCACCTCGACGCGGCGCTGGGATCGAAGTGTGGATCGCTCGACAGCCTGACTGCTTAGCCCCCGTGCGGCTCCGTCCACTGCTCGTATGCTTCGGAGCCGTGGGTTGTTACGTCGTCCCTGCCGTCGGTGCTGAACGGTGCGGCGGTCCGTCAAGAATGGTCGTCGTCGTGCTCCGCAACTACATGCGAGTCAACACTCACTGCCGTCACTTCCACCGTAATCACCCTCAGATTAACGTTTCCAAGGGTGACCGAATCTCCATCGACGGTAAGTCGGGCGGAGACGCTGTAGTTTCCATCCTTTTTGTAGATTCGTACGCCCCACCCCGAAATGTCGACATCATCTTCGACGTCTCGTTGGGCCAATACCTCATCGTCGTCCGCTACGATCTCGAGGACTCCCGGCCCTTCGGGGCTTTCTTCCCTGACGTTGAATACCACCTGCTCACCCGCTCCGATGCTGCGGGGAGGAGTGGGCGCCGTGCGCGGGCTCGCAGGCGGGCGGCGGGCCTTTTGGATGCAGCGTTCCGGGAAGCGAACAAGCGCTCGCTGAGCGAGTCGCAGCTTGCGATGCGGCTGGAGGACTATCTGTTTCAACTGCGGCAGGTGGAGGGCGAGGATGCGTTTCGGCGGCATGCGGTGAGCTATCTGGATGAGTGGGTACGTATGACGAGCGGTAACTACCGAGCAATCCCTTGCTTGCACACTGGTCCCAGGGTATAACGGAGTGGGTGAGCTATTGCGACTATGCAAACTGCTGCATCGCGGGCGCAACGTCTCCAACAGATTGAGGTGTTACTCCTTGGTCATCCGGAAGGCCTAACGCGTTCGGAGATTGCCCAGCGTCTGGGCGTTCACCGAGCGACCGCCGGACGGGATATCGATGCACTCTCCCTCGAGGCGGCGGTATACGAACGCGAGGATCGTCGGATCGCCATCAACCGGGATAGTTATCTCAACCGTATACGACTGACGCGCCATGAGGTGCTGGCGCTGCATCTTGCCACCAGGCTGCTCGCGGATCATTCCGATCGCTATAACCCCCACGCCGCATCCGCAGTCCGCAAACTCGGAGAGGCGGTTCGATCCGTCGCACCGAGAATCGCTGACGTCATTGAAGCAAACGCCGATCTGCTGGACGACGTTCGCAGCCGGCGTGACCCGGATTTTCTGCGCGTGCTCGAGCGACTGACAACGGCTTGGGGCGACGGGCGGCAGATAGACCTACGCTACTATTCGGCTCGCTCGGAGACCGAGCGGCGATTTCGAATGGGCCTCCATCAGATTCGTGCGTACGCTCCGGGTCGAACGTTTCACGTGATCGGTCAATGCGACGGCGAAGACGAACTCCGGACGCTCCGTCTCGATCGAATCCGTGAGGCGACGCTCACCGAGTACAGTTATACCATTCCCGCAGGCGGGAGCGTTCAATCGCTCCTTGATAGTGCCTGGAACGTCTGGTGGGGCCATTCCGCCACCGAAATCGTGTTGAAGTTTTCCGCGGCGGTAGCGCCACGTGTGCAGGAGTCCCGCTGGCACTCGGGGGAAGTAGTTCATTCGCTTCCTGACGGCAGAATTGAATGGCGCACGACGGTTGCCGAGCCGCGCGAAATGTACCCGTGGATCCGCGGCTGGGGGCGGGATGTCGAGATCATCGCGCCTCAGTGGCTCCGTGAGGAGTTCATCAGTGAGCTGCGGGCGATGTGGCGGATGTACGAACCAGGAGAAAGGTGATTTCGACGGGATTTGGGAAGAAATGTGTTGTGTGTTGCGCTCGTTGCAACAGTGGTGGGGTATGGTTGGGGAGCAATGGATAGTATGCAGGGCGTCTATTACGGTCATACGAAGCCTGAGACCGGACCCGAAGAATGGCAATTGCTTCAGGACCATTTGGTTACGGTAGCCAAGATGGCCTCGCAGTTTGCCGAGCCGTTCAACGCGGAGAGACTCGCGTACTTGGCCGGCCTTTGGCACGACTTAGGGAAGTACTCGGAAGAGTTCCAGCGTTACATTGCTTCCGCGGGTGGCGAATCCGCCCATATGGAAACGCACAAGGGGAAGGTAGACCACTCTACAGCGGGTGCCCAGTATGCCCATGGCATTCTTCGGGAGGCCGGGAATGCGGCGGCGGGAACGATAATCGCGTTCACCATAGCCGGGCACCATGCGGGTTTGCCGCCAAAGAACAGTGCGGGGCGTTCGTCTCTGAAGGATCGCCTGGAGAAGAGAATTCCGCCGTTCGAGCATGGTCTTGAGCAGCTCCCGACCGTCAAATGCGACTCCGATATCAAACCGCCGCCAATCCGTCAGGGTCACGCAGGCTTCGACCTCGCTATGTTCATTCGCATGCTGTTCTCCTCGCTCGTTGACGCAGACTTTCTGGACACCGAGGCCTTCATGGATCCCGGCAAGTCGGTCGTTCGGTTGGTCCAGACTGCCGATCTCCGGCGTATGCGCGATGAACTTGCTGTATTCATGGATAACCTTGTCCCTGACCCCGACTCAGAGCGCGGGCGGACGCCGGTGAATGTCGCGCGCCGCGAGGTTCTTGGAGCGTGCCTGCGAAATGCTGAGCTGGGTCGCGGGTTCTACTCGCTGACCGTTCCGACCGGAGGAGGGAAAACGCTCTCTTCACTCTCGTTTGCACTCAGACATGCGGTCAGGAACGGACAGCGGCGTGTGATCTACGCGGTGCCCTATACCAGCATCATCGAACAGACCGCTTCCACATTTCGCACTGTGTTTGAGGAAGCTCTTGGTGAGAGGGCCGTTCTTGAGCATCACAACAACTACGTGACGGATGAACGACACCCTTGGACGAGGCTGGCCGCCGAGAACTGGGATGCACCGCTTGTTGTAACCACGAACGTGCAGTTCTTCGAGTCGCTCTTCGCCTCGCGTACGTCGAAATGCCGAAAACTACACAACATTGCCGGAAGCGTCATCGTACTGGATGAAGCACAGATGCTGCCCGTTACCCAGCTGAAGCCGACGCTCGAAGCGCTGCAATGTCTGGTCGCGAATTACGGATGCACGGTCGTGCTCTGCACCGCAACCCAACCGGCGCTTCACAAACGGAACGGTTTTGATCACGGGATCGAGGATGTCCACGAAATAGTTCCCGATCCACGAGATCTCTACGAGCGGCTCAAGCGCGTGAATGTGGAACTGCACGGCACTGTTGGGCTGGCAGACGTAGCCAATTGGATGGTCGAACGGCAACAGGCGCTTGCTGTAGTGAGCACGAAGCGTGACGCCTCCGAGCTTTTCGCGCAATTGCGGCAACGCTCCGGGGAAACGAACACAGTCTACCATCTGAGCGCGAACATGTGTCCGGTTCATCGCTCGACAGTACTTGAAGAGATTCGGAGACGTTTGCGGAATGGGCGTCCGTGTCGTGTTGTCAGTACGCAGCTTATAGAAGCGGGCGTCGATATCGACTTCCCGGTTGTATTCCGTTCTATTGCCGGCATCGATTCCATTGCGCAAGCAGCCGGACGGTGTAATCGCGAAGGACGCCTGCCCGCCTACGGAGAAGTCCACGTGTTTCAAACTGAGCAGGGGCCGCCGCCCGGGTTTCTTCGGAACGCCGCCCAGGTGACCGAACGGGTCGCTCCGAAGCATCCCGATCTCTTAGGACTCGATGCGGTACACCACTATTTTGACGAGTTCTACCTCCACAAGGAAATGGACGAGAAGGGAGTTTCGAGCTTAACCAGCAGCTCGAGGCTTGCCCGGTCACTTGACTTCGATTTCCCCGAAATAGACCAAAGATATCGTCTGATTGACGATGACTCGGAGTCTCTTGTTGTTCCGCTGGACGACTACGCAAGAGGCCTCGTCAAGAAGGTAGAGCAGAATTGGGGCGCCCGAGAAGCGCTGCGGAAACTTCAGGTATACACAGTATCCGTCCGTTCCAAACGCATGCGCGAGCTTGAAGAAAACGGAGCCATACGTCGCGTCTGCGACGAGTATCCTGTTCTGGAGCGCATGGCCCTGTACGACAGGAAGTATCTCGGACTGACCGTTGGTCCGGTAGACGACTATTCGCCGAACGAGCTGATGCTGGGATAGGAGGGCATATTATGGGCAAAGGATTTGCGCTGCGAGTCTGGGGCGATCACGCGTGTTTCACCCGACCGGAAATGAAGGTTGAACGGGTCAGCTACGACGTTATCACACCCAGCGCAGCGCGCAATATCTACCAGGCGATCTACTGGAAGCCGCAGATCGAGTGGATTGTCGACCGGATTCACGTCCTGAAGCCGATTCGATTCACAAACGTTCGTCGTAACGAACTGAATGCCATTCTCGGGACCGGGACAGTGAAGACCGCCATGAACGACGGTACGAGTCCGGTAGAAATCTTCGCCGATGATGCGAAAAACCGGGCCCAGCGCGCCGGGGTAATCCTGAGGGACGTTGATTACGTTATAGAGGCACACTTCGAGGAGACACAGTCTGGAGACGGCAATCATGGGAAACATGCAGACATGTTTCGTCGGCGAGCCAAAAACGGGCAGTGTTTCAACCAGCCATACCTTGGGACGCGAGAGTTCTCCGCCTCGTTTGAGCTGGTTACGGAAGAGATACCGGATTCCGAATTAACCGGCGAGCACGATCTCGGCTACATGCTCTTCGACATCGACTTCGAGAACGAGATGACTCCCATGTTCTATCGTCCGGTGATGAGGAACGGGGTAATTGAAGTACCACGCCCGGGTTCCTCGGAGGTGCTACGATGATTCTACAAGCGTTGGTGGAATACTACGATCGGTGCAGGGACGATCCCGATGAGACAATTCCGGACTTCGGCTATGCGCCCCAGCAGATCGGGTGGGTGCTGCATATAGGGAAAGATGGTTCCTTAGTGGCGGATCCGGAGGACATTCGACGTGTGGATGAAAAGGGGAACAAGCAGAATCGGATCATCGATCTACCCAGTCTCATGCAGAAGCGCACCGTAAAGATCACTCCTCAGTTCTTGTGGGATAACACTGGTTACGTCTTGGGCGCAGATGGAAAAGACAATCCCGAGCGTGCGCTGGAACAGTTCGAAGCATTCAGAACTCTGCACCACGAGCTTCTTGACGGCGTGGATGACGAAGCGCTTCAGGCACTGCTTCGGTTTCTTGATACTTGGGAACCGGCGGATGCCCCCCAACTTCCCTTTTGGGATGAGTTGTGCGGACAGAACGTCGTTTTCAGATATGAAGGCGACCGGGAGCTCTTACACCTACGCCGGAAAGCAAAGGAAACCTGGGCCGGTCATCTGACCACGAGTCAGAGTGACTACGAGGGCGTCTGTCTGGTAACCGGCGAGAGGAAGTCGATTGCTAGGTTGCATCCTGCGGTCAAGCGCGTTCGAAACGCACCATCGGCAGGCGCGTCACTCGTCTCGTTCAATGCTGTCTCTTTTGAGTCGTATGGAAAGGAGCAGAATCTTAACGCACCATTAAGCGCAGAAGCGGCCTTTAAGTATACGACGGCGCTCAATCACATCACTAGATACGGTTCCCGCCGAAAGACGCGCATTGGGGATACCGACGTCCTGTTCTGGGCAACTGAAGCGTCCGTAATTGAGGATGTCTTTTCCTGGACGGCCGACCCGATGAATGAGGATGAGCCGACCACGGAAGTTAAGATGGCTCTTGATTCCATACGGCTGGGTAAGAAGCCGAAGGAGCTTCAGCTGACTGTGCCGTTTTATGTACTCGGACTGACAGGAAACAGTGCACGTATCTCAATTCGCTTCTGGTATTCGAGTTCCATATCGGAAATCGCTGACAGGATCGGCCGCCACTTTGGTGATCTACGAATCGTCGGTTCCGAACGAGATCCGGAGTACCCTGGCCTAAATCAGCTGTTGCGCGATACCGCCCCGCTCGGCAAGTTTGACCGTATCTCGCCTACGCTTTCGTCCGCAATGATGCGTGCGATGTTGACCGACACACCATATCCCAATGGCTTGCTTGCAGCGATTCTGGACAGAATTCGTTCGGACGGACGAATTACGTATCTGAGGGCGGCACTGACGAAGGCGGTGCTGACACGAAAGACCCGACTGAATCAACGGGTAGAGGAGGTTACAGTGAAACTGGACAAGAGTTCAACGAATGTACCGTATCTGCTTGGTCGTTTGTTCGCCATTCTGGAACGTATACAAGAGGATGCGAATCCGGGAATCAAAGCAACGATCAAGGATCGGTATTACGGAGCTGCGTCGGCAACGCCGGCGAGTGTATTCGGTCAACTGGTGCGCCTGTCTGCCAGTCACATCAAGAAAGCCGATAAGCGACCGTATCATGAAAGTCTCATACAGGGAGTCATGAGTGAGATCGGAGAGCTGCCGAAGCAGTTAAACCTCGAGGACCAGGGGAGGTTCGCACTCGGCTACTACCACCAACGCCAATGGTTCTTCACTAAGAAGGAAGATAGGGAGGAAGAATAGAATGGGTGACGCACTGAGTAATCGATATGAGTTCGTCTATTTGTTCGACGTCGAAAACGGGAATCCCAACGGTGATCCGGACGCCGGCAACATGCCGCGCGTTGATCCCGAGACAAATCATGGGATTGTCACGGACGTATGCCTGAAGCGCAAAGTCCGGAATTATGTGGAACTGTCGCGGGGCAATAAGACGCCGAACGAAATCTATGTGCGTGAGCGTGCAGTGCTGATTCGGGCTCATGAACGCGCCCATGCAGCCGTCGGAGCGGACTCCGGGCAAGGCAAATCGGGCAAACGGAAGGGAAGCGAAGAAGAGGTGACCATGGCACGCGACTGGATGTGCCAGAATTTCTTCGACGTCAGAACGTTCGGTGCTGTGATGAGTCTGGATGTCAACTGCGGTCAGGTACGGGGTCCGGTACAGATGAACTTTGCTCGCAGCGTTGATCCCGTTTTTCCAATGGAACTCACGATCACGCGCATGGCCGTAGCGACGGAAAAAGAGGCGGAGAGTCAGCAAGGCGATAATCGAACAATGGGCCGCAAGCACATTGTACCTTACGGTCTTTATCGGGCAGAAGGCTATATCTCGGCGAAACTGGCACAGCAAACCGGCTTCACCGACGAAGACCTGAACCTGCTCTGGGAGTCGTTAATCAACATGCTGGACCACGATCATTCGGCTTCAAGAGGTAAGATGGCTGCCCGCAAGCTTATCGTCTTCAAACACGATAGCGAACTCGGTAATGCTCCGGCGCATAAGCTGTTCGACACGGTTCGTGTAGAAAGGAAAGGGAGTAGCGAAGCGGCCCCACGATCGTTCAATGATTACGAGGTGACCGTTGATCGGTCCGTCGTGCCGAATGGTGTTTCCCTCGAGGAAAAGCTATAGCGGTTCACCGGAATGTACTCGGAAGATGAGTTGCTGCCGCTTTCAGCCCTCCAACACGTGCTATTCTGCGAGCGGCAGTACGCGTTCATTCACGTTGAACAGTCGTGGAACGAGAACAAATTCACCGTACGGGGCGATGCATTCCACACCCGTGCGCACGAAGGCAAGAGGGAGGTTCGTGGTACCAAAGTGATCTCGTTCGGTCTTGAGATAACTTCGCGCGTTCTCGGAATCACGGGAAGAACGGACGCCGTCGAAACCGTGTATACCGATGGGACGTTTCAGGCGATCGAATCCGTTACTCCTGTGGAGTACAAAGTTGGTCGCCCCAAGAAGGATCGATACGACGAAGTTCAGCTCTGCGCTCAGGCGATATGTCTGGAAGAAATGCTGAATGTCGAGATTCGCGAAGCGGCATTATACTACGGGAAAACGCGGCATAGGACGCGTGTCGGACTCAATCAGGGCCTTCGCAATCTCGTGACACAAGCTGCACGGCGCGTGCACGAGATCCTGGCAAGTGGGGCTACACCGCCCCCGATTTACGAGAAGCGGAAGTGCGAGACCTGCTCGTTCTTTGACATATGCCGACCCCGGACGCTGGAACAACGTGGATCGGCAGCCGGGTTCATCTCAAAGCAGGTTTCGCAGCTGCTCTCGGGCGAGGACCAATGAAGCGACATCTGAACACTCTCTTCATCATGACCCAAGGCGCCTACCTCCATAAGGACCACGAATCAATCGTGGTGGACGTCGAAGGTGAAGAACGCATGCGTGTGCCGACGCATAATATAGCCAGCATCGTGTGCTTCGGGAATGTCCTGTGCAGTCCGTTTCTACTCGGTCACTGTGCAGACAACAGAGTCCCGGTCAGCTTTCTGACCGAAAGAGGCCGGTTTCTTGCGCGGGTGTACGGACCAACATCGGGTAATGTCCTACTGCGCCGGGAGCAGTATCGCAAGGCCGATGACGCGTTGGAAACCTGTCGTATCGCGAAGTGGATGATTACGGGGAAAATCGGCAATTCCCGAACCCAGATACGCAGATTCGTCCGCGACTATTATCCGCAAGGGATGGAAGCCGCAGACAAGGCCATCAAGGTTTTGGATCGCTGTCTGCGAGTCCTTCCGAAGGTTGAGGATGTCGATGAAGCACGCGGCTATGAGGGAGAGGCCGCCCACGCTTACTTTTCGTTTTTTGATAACTTCATACTACGGGATGGCGACTCATTTCGGTTCAATGGCCGTAACCGTCGACCTCCTCTGGATCGAACGAACGCCATGTTATCATTCATGTATACCATCGTGTTGAACGACGTCCGTGGCGCCCTTGAAACAGTCGGATTGGACCCATCGGTTGGGTATCTCCATCGGGATCGACCGGGCCGACCAGGCCTGGCACTCGATATGATGGAGGAGTTCCGCCCGTGGATAGCCGACCGGGTCGTTCTCAATCTGATAAATCGAAAGGAGGTTGGGGAAAACGAGTTCGACTTTGATGAATCGGGTGCAGTCTACATGAATACCGAGTCACGGAAGAAACTCTTAACCCAATACCAAGAGCGGAAGAAGGAAGAACTCCGACATCCGTTCCTGGACGAGTCGATGTCACTTGGAATCATGTTCTTCGCGCAGGCGCTCCTTTTCGCCCGCTTTGTTCGCGGTGACATAGACGCGTATCCGCCGTTACTTGTGAGGTAAAACAATGATGGTCGTAGTAAGTTATGACGTGGCAACTACGGACACGGCGGGAAGACGCAGGCTCCGCCGCGTGGCGCGGCAATGTCTCAATTTCGGTCAACGGGTCCAGAATTCGGTGTTCGAATGCGAGGTAGATTCCACCCAGTGGGAAAAACTCAAGAGCAGGTTACTCCAGATATTCGACGAAGACCAAGACAGCCTCCGATTCTACTTCCTGGGAAACAACTGGAAACGAAATCGGGAGCATCACGGAGCGAAACCGTCGATAGAGTTGGATGAGCCGCTGATTCTGTAGGGTTGGTGCGAACCTTATGGTCACAGAATCTCCAATTAGTCTATGGTCCCGCAAAGTCATGTATGATGGGTAGTTAGGATGTCCAGTCGACGAACACCGTGTGTCTCCTCGCACCAAGTCATCGGTTCCCGGAATTGTTCACTTATCGTGCTACGTCCGAATGACTTATACTAACGGAGTCGCGCCCCGCGCGGGCGCGCGAATTGAAACTCGCTCGTGTCGCCGTTCTACTTCATCGAGCTCGCGGTTGAGGTTATCGATCTTCTCTTGGTGACGACTCCGCTCTAACGACATGAGTTCGCGCGTGAGT
>PWGF01000503.1 GCA_003554375.1 Spirochaetaceae bacterium | reverse complement strand
CCGACGCTTCCGGTCGAGTCGATTGAGGCCCCGACATCCAGGCGGAGCACCAAGAGGCGCAGTCCGAGTCCGCCGAAGAGTCGGCCCGACCAGGCGCTGTGCTCTTGAAACCGGCCGAAGGTAAGGTCAGTGGGATCCTCGGTTTCAAGGGTGTCTTCGATCTCAGCGGCAACGTCATCCGCCACGTCATCCGGGTCGTAGGGATCGCCGTCCACCAATAGCTCAGTGCTGAACTGGCCCCCGACGTTCGCTGTTGTGTAGGTAGCGGCTGCGCCGAGGAAAGGCTGGAAGATGAGGAGGCGCTTGCTGGCCTGAGCCTTGAAGTCGATTGACCTGCTGTTTTCCCAACCCATGCGGAAACCAGGTTCTTTGAACGTAAGTTGGTACTCCTCGTCGTTTACAGTTATCGGATCGAGCTCCTGATCGTCCTCCGTCACTCCAAGAACCATCTGCGAGTAGTTGAGCCCCACTCCCGCGGACACTCCTGGCAGTACTACGCCTTCGTCGATCACGCTGAAGCGGACGTCCGCGCCGGCGAGGAGATAGTCTATCTTCAGCCCTTCGTCCATGAGATCGCCCTCTTGCAGGAGGCCGACTTTTACGCCGACGTCAAAAGGTAGAATGAGCCCGCCGACTCGGGCGTCCACGGTGTATGCGGGGATCGGCACGCCGACGGTGTCCGCGAAGGGAATCTCCTCACCGATTTCGTCCTGCACGGCCTCCGGGAAGGGGAGCGTCGCCGCACCAGCCGTGATGCCAAGCCCTACGTTGGGAGGGACCCTCAGGAGCTGCCCAATGTACGCGTCCGACCACTGGAGACCGATGGCGTTGTAGTGCCCGAGGGTCGGCGTGACGCTCTTCCCAAAATCCTCGAGGGCTTTTCCGAGCTCCTCCATTTCTTCGATATCATCCGCCGCCACAGCCGGTGCAGCCAGAAGCGCAAACCCAACCATGCACGCAACCATCAGAAGCCCTGACTTTCTCCTCTTGCTCATGAACCTACCTCTCATTGACCCAGTCGGGGGATCGGGCACGCGTCACGAGACGCCGCCCCTACTCCGAAAGTGTATCACAGAAGCCGGTTTCCGACTAAAGCCCGGCGATTGCCGAAGGCCCGGATGGAGCTCCGCGAACACCTCGGCTTCGACTATGGCGCCGGCAAAGAGGAACAGCAGCAGAAGCAATAGAAAACGGCGAATCATCGAAGCGCTACGGTAACAGCTACTGCTCCAGCTTTCCAGCAAGCATTCCGGCGGCAGGTCCGCGGATGTCGTCGATTTCGACTCGACGTGGCCACGCGGGCTTGGCAGCACGCGAGCTTCGCGGCACGCGGGCTTACCGGAGGCGGCGGCGCAGCGACTCGTACTGGAGCAGGGCGCGGCGGTCGATGTTGGTGAGGCCGGCGTCGCGAGCGGCCTCGACCGCATCGGCAAACTCCCGTGCGGTGATAGGGCGCGCTATCCGGGGGTATTGGTGCGCGTGGTGCGCGGGAGTGTACTGCGCCATGATATTCACGTACGTGTGCGGCGAGAGGTTTCCGGCGATCCAGCGCATGAGGCGGTCGGTGCCGGCGACGTTGTCCGGCATCACCAAGTGACGGATCATGAGGCCCCGTTGTGCGATCCCGCGGCCGTCGGTAACGAGGTCGCCCACCTGGCGGTGCATCTCGCGCACCGCCTCCGTTGCCCGCTCGGAATAGTCGGCGGGACCGGCGGAAACGTATTCGCGCGAGGCGTTGGGATCCATGAACTTGATGTCGGCAAGATAGAGATCCGCGATGCCGTCCAACAGCTGAATGCTCTCGATACTGTCGTACCCGCCGGTGTTGTAGCAGAGAGGCAACCGTAGCCCGCTGCGTCCCGCGGTGCGCAGCGCTCCCACCACGTTGGGGAGTACGTGGGTGGGGGTTACGGCGTTGACGTTGTGACAGCCGCGGCGCTGAAGATCGAGCATCATGGACGCAAGCTGGGCATCGCTCACGGTCCGGCCAAGGCCGTCATGCGCGATGTGAGCGTTCTGGCAGAAGTGGCAGCGGAGATTACAGTACGAGAAGAAGATCGTTCCGGAGCCGTTGTTCCCGACGAGCGGGTCCTCTTCTCCGAAGTGTGCATCGGCTCCGGAGACGACCGCGTTCTGCGCGGTTCGGCAGAATCCGGTCTCCCCTCGCCGCCGGTTGACCCGGCAGCGGCGGGGACAGAGCTCACATGCTTCCAGCACGGCATACGCCCGTTCGACCCGTTCGTCGAGCTTTCCCGCCTCCTCCAACCGGGCATATCCGGGCAGTGCGTTCATGGTCTCACGCTCACATCTCCTCGATGATCCACCATTCGTAGCCGTCGATCTCCTCCCGCGCCTGGAGCTCCGAGATGTCGCCCCGCTCGAGGTGGTGCCCGGCGCGGTAGCTCCACGCGCGCTCGCCGGCATCCGGGACGGCGCGCTCGAGGAGGGCGTCGACGTCCGCTTCGAGCGGGTCGGGCGTCGGATTCACGACCACCACGCCGTAGGTACTCTCGGAGCTGTCGTCTCCGGACTCATTCGCGCTCTCCCCGTTTCCGGAACCTTCCGGTGATCCCGCAAGCGTTCGCGCGTAGAAAACGAGCTCGTCGTTCCGCGAGTAGTCGTCCGGGATGCGCATATCGCCGCGGCGGAAGAGCCGGCTTTCGTTCCGGAGCTCCAGGAGGGCTGTGTAGAACTCCTGAAAGCGCTCGGAGGTGGGGCCGAGATCGTCCCAGGAGTAGGTGCTCTCGGTGAAGAGATACGCGGTGTCGTTACTCGCTTCGTCGTCGAACGGGTGTCCGACGAGGCGGCCTTCGGCGTCCACGCTTCCGATTTCCTGAGCGTTGTACAGCATGGGCACGCCGGGCAGAAGAAGCTGGGCGACAGCGGCGGCCTTGGAGCCGTCCGAGTCGACGTACTCGGGATCGTTTTCCTCCAGAAGCGGCTCGGCATTTGCTCCGGCTACATGCGGGTTGTTATTGCCGAAGAGCACCACCGGGTTGAGCGTCCAGCTCGTCTCGTCGTGGTTGGTGATGAAGCGCATGGGCGGCGAGCCGGCGGTCCCCTCGATCTCCTGTTGTGCCTGATTGACGAGCTCGTGCGGCCGCGCATCGCCGGTCCAAACGCCTGCGTGGGTGAAGTGGCTCGACCATCCGTAGAGCATGTGAAACGGCCCGTCGGTGATGAACTCGGTGTCTCCGGTCTCGGCGAGGAGAAAGAGATCCGGGTTTATCTCCTGCATTTTCGGAAGCACGTAGCCCCAGTAGTCCATGGGGATGTCTCCGGGGTAGTCGAAGCGGAAGCCGTCAACCTCCATCTCCTCCACCCAGTAGCGAATCGCATCGGTCATGACTTCGCGCGGTTCGTTGCGGCTGTAGTCGAGCGCGGCAATGTCCCACCATTCGGGGAAGGCGATGGGAGGCCGCGGCTCACCGTCCTGGTCCTGGATGTACCACTCGGGGTTCTCGGTCCATTCGTGGTCGTGCGCAGTGTGGTTCGCGACCCAATCGAGGATGATCTTCATATCCAGCTCGTGCGCTGTCTCCCGCAGCGAGTGGAAATCCTCCTTGGTGCCGTAGTCGGGATGGACTTCGTAGAAGTCCTGTACCGAATACGGTGAGCCTGCGGGGCCTTTGCGCTTCTCCTCACCGATGGGATGGATCGGCATGAGCCAGAGCGTCTTCACCCCCAACTCCTTGATACGGGGTAGCTCTTCTTCCAGCTCCGCAAACGTCCCGTCCTCGCCGATGTTGCGTACGAAGACCTCGTAGATTGCGCCCTCCCAGATCCACTCGGGCGGATTCTGGTTTGTCGGGTAGTCAGTTGCCGTATGGGTGAGCTCAGGCTCCTCCTCGGCAGGTTCTTCGGGTTCCGTCGTGTCGAAAACGGTCTCGCACGCACCGAGGAAGATCGTAACGGTGAGAATAGGAAGAAGAATCGGAAGTATCCGACGCGGCATACGGAGCTCCTTTCGTCCGGTTACCGGCGTCCGCTGGGCTCTTCGGGCCGGTTCGTCGTGCGGTGTTGGTTACTGCGCACCTCCCGCGCACGCCGGAAGCGCACTATGCACCGGCAATTTTAGTCGAGATGTCGGAGCTTTCCAAGTGCCGGCGGGTCCGGCGCCGGTGTCGGCATACCGGCCTCCGACCGGCGTCGGTGTCGGTATACCGTCCTCGGTCCCCGCCCCCTCCGTCCCCGCCCGCTCAGTGCGGCAGGCGGGGTTTTAGGTAGCCGTAGGTGAGCGCGCCCAGGAATGCGAAGACCAGTCCCACGGCAATCGCCCAATAGCCGGCCCCTAGGAGTGCGTACATGGGGCCCGGGCAGGCGCCGGCCAGCGCCCAGCCGAAACCGAAGATAACGCCGCCGGCGGTGTTCCCGACCTTGTTGAAGGGCTTGCCTTTGAAGTCCAGGTTCTGGCCGTCGAGCGACCGGAGCTTGAACGCCTTCGCCGCAAACACGAAGATCATGCCGACGACGACCGCGCTTGCGATAACCAGGTACATGTACGCGGACTGGAGGTGGAACATCTCCTGGATCCGGAACCACGAGACGACTTCGCCCTTCACCAGGACGATTCCGAAATAGATCCCTATGAGGAAGTACTTGAGGAGGGCCATATCACCTGCCTCCTTACAGCGCGATGAGCGCGGGGATAATGAGGTTCGATACGGCGAACCCACCGACGAGGAACGCGATTGCGGCTACGTACGAACCCGGGTTGAGAAGAGCAGTTCCCATGATCGCATGCCCCGAGGTGCAGCCGCCTGCGTAGCGGGCGCCGAATCCGACCAGAAAGCCGCCCAGAGCCAGAAAGACGAGTGGCCGCAGCCAGTTGTCCGCGCCTACGGCAAATACCTCTGCCGGCTGAAGCGCCGTGGCCTCTTCCATCCCCCACGAAGCGAAGAGCGCGTGCGCCCCTTCGGAGAGCTGCGGGCTCGTATCCGCACCGAAGGCGAGAACCGCAAGAACGCCACCTACGATTGTCCCGGCAACGAGTGCAAGGTTCCACCCCGACTTCTTCCAATCATAGCGAAAGTACTCTGCCTTCGGTTTGAAAACGGCCGCGCATACGTGCCGCAGAGAGGACGAGACGCCGAAGTGTTTGTTGCCGGCTAACATGAGGAATGGTACCATCAGTCCTAGTAGCGGCCCAGTGGTGTACCAGGGCCACGGTCCGGTTATCGCTTCCCACATCGTTTCAACCTCCTATTGTTGCTTCGTTGCTCGAATGGCCGTCTGCCATCGGGCGGCGTTAGGCTGCTATACTGCTATAAAAGGTATGGACTATATAGCTGATTGTCAATGTCAGGTATTCTTGTTATATTGTATTTGTGATATATAGGAAGTTGTCCCGGGCGGGCCGGCGGAGCCGCCGGACGGACGCGGGCATCCGAGACCAGAGACGAACCGCCCGGGCTCCGCGACACGAGCCCGGAGCCAAAAGGGAGCGAACAGGCCTATGTTTTTGAAGCAGGTTTACGATACAGGCCTTGCACAGGCTGCATACATGGTCGGCTGTCAGGAAACCGGCGAGGCCGTTGTCGTCGATCCGGAGCGCGACATCGATCAGTACCACCGGATTGCGCGTGACAACGACCTCCGGATAACGGCGGTTGCGGAGACGCACATCCATGCCGACTTTGTGAGCGGTGCGCGCGAGTTCGCCCAAGATCCCGACATCACGCTCTACCTCTCCGGCCTTGGCGGAGAAGAGTGGTCGTATACGTGGGTGGGCGAGCGGCCGAATACGGTCTTTCTCCGCGACGGAGACACGTTCCGCGTAGGGAACGTGGAGTTTGCTGCCGTCCACACGCCGGGGCATACCCCCGAGCATCTGAGCTACCTCGTCACCGACCTTGGGGGCGGTGCCGACATGCCGATCGCCATGATGACCGGTGACTTCGTCTTCGTGGGTGATGTGGGCCGGCCGGACCTTCTGGAGTCGGCGGCGGGAGTCGCCGGAGCCATGGAGCCCTCGGCCAGGCAGCTTGCCCATTCACTGCGGGAGAAGCTGCCGCACCTTCCGGAGTTCCTGCAGATTCTTCCGGGCCACGGCGCGGGGAGCGCCTGCGGCAAGGCGCTCGGAGCGATCCCAAGCTCTACCCTGGGCTACGAGAGACGGTTTAACGCTGCGCTCTCCGTTGCGAACGCCGGCGCGGAGCGCTTCGTCCAAGAGATCCTATCCGGACAGCCGGAGCCGCCGCTCTACTTCTCGCGGATGAAGGTCGTGAACCGCGACGGCATAGCGGTGACCGGCGGGCCGCCGGAGGTACCGCATCTGGACCCGGCGCGGTTCGTCGAAGAGGGCCGGAAGGACGCCACCCGGATTCTCGACACGCGTGCGCAGCGTGAAGCGTTCGTTGCCAGGCACGTGCAGGGGGCGGTCCACACTCCGCTCAAGGGCGCTGAGCTCACCGCCGCGGCTGGGTCCGTAGTGAGCGCCGACGAGCAAGTGCTTCTGGTTCTGGATTCTCACGACGAGGTGGACACGGTGCGCCGTCAACTGTACCGGATCGGGCTCGACAATATCGTCGGCTACGCGGTGTTTGCCGAGCTCGATGGCGCCGCGGAGGTGGAGATGGTTGAGCTCCCGGCGCGCGAGTTCGCGGATCTCTCGCGGGGATCCTGGTCCGGCAACGATGACGGGAGCGAGCAGGTGCTGGACGTCCGCGGCCAGGACGAGTTTGCCGGCGGCCACGTCCCGGGTGCGTGGAACGCGCCGTACACGCGACTGCGCGAGCACATAGGTGAGCTCCCGCGGGATATCCGGTACCACGTGCACTGCCGTAGCGGACGCCGTGCCGCGATCGCCGCGTCGTTCCTGGCTTCCGAAGGATACGAGGTAGTGCTTCTCGACGGACACTGTGACGCATGCCTGACGGCCGCCTAGGCGGCTGGACGGCTAAGACGAAATCCATGGAACCGGTCATGCTGGTTGCGGCTACGGCGTTCGGGCTCATCGTCGGGCTCTCACTCGGCCTTACCGGGGGCGGCGGGTCCATTCTCGCCGTGCCCCTGTTGGTGTACGGGCTCGGGATCGATCTGCGGACCGCCGTGGCCATGTCGCTGGTCATCGTTGGAGCCACCTCACTGTTTGGGGCGGTCATCCAAGCGCGAAGCGGTCACGTTCTGTGGCGTGCCGGCTTGGTCCTGGGGAGCGGTGGCATCGTGGTAGCACCCCTCGGCGCGATGGCGGGGGCTGCGTTGCCGGACGACGCCGTAGTCCTGATGTTTGCTGTGCTTATGCTCATCGTCGGAGCGCAGGTTATCCGCGAAGGTCGCGGCGGCGAAGTGCCGTCGGCGGGCTCCGGGCTTGCTTGTACTCGCGACGAGCGCGGGCACCCCGAGCCGACATTCGCCTGTACGAGCAAGTTGCTCGCGGCGGGAGCCGCAACGGGATTCCTCTCGGGACTGTTCGGGGTCGGCGGCGGTTTCCTCTTGGTTCCGGCGCTGCTTCTCGTGGGTGGGGTCTCGATGCAGTACGCGCTCGCGACGTCGCTGGTGGCGATCGCCGTTACCTCCGTTTCCGGCTTCATTTCCAACGTGGGAGCCGCCGGTTCCATTCCGATAGCCGCCTCCCTCCTTTTCGCCGCAGGGAGCCTGGCCGGCATGAAGGCGGGGGCAGCGCTGAAACGCCGGCTTCCATCGCATATCCTTCGAACTATCTTTGCCGGAGCGATCGTAATCGTCGCCGGATATATGGTGGTGACGACGCTCGCGTGAGCCGCACGCCTCGCATCTTGGTGGCGGCGGCGT
Organism: Spirochaetaceae bacterium; assembly: GCA_003554375.1. Lineage (GTDB taxonomy): Bacteria > Spirochaetota > Spirochaetia > DSM-27196 > SKKC01 > PWGF01. Next base: position 2,573 of record PWGF01000503.1, on the reverse strand, counting down.
GTTGGCACGGGCGCCGGAGCCTGGATACGGGTCCCGAGGTACCAAGCCACCGTCGACGGCGTCCGAACGCCGGGGTGGGTCGCGTTGAAGGTGCCGGTCGCCTGAGCCCCCCGCCCTTACTGCTCGAGCTCATCGAGCTGAGCGAGCGCTTCGCGGGCGGTCTCGGCCTGCGGCGTTCCGGGGCGCCTGTCCAGGAGACGGCGGTAGAAGCTGCCGGCGTACTCGACCTCCTCGAGCTCCTCATGCAGAAGACGGCCGATTCTGAGCATCGCCTCTTGCCACTGATCCGCTTCCGGGTATGCGCCGGCCATCATAGAATACACCACGACAGCGCGTTCCGTCTCGTCTTGCTCGGCAAGCTGCTCCGCGGCCGCGAACAGCGCATCGGCAGCAAAGGTCGCTTCGGGGTAGCGCCTGGCGATGTCCAGCGCTTCGGCGACGAAGAGCTCCCGTAACTCCGGGGAACGGAGCCTGCCGAAGCTGTCTATATATGCCCGAACGCGCGCGGCGCGTGCCTCACTGTCCCAGCGGCCGGGCTCGCCGGCGGGAGCGGGCACGTCGGCTAGATACGCGAACGGCTCCACCTCGGGATCGATGATGGAGAGAAGGAGCTCACGGTCTTCCGGCCATGCGGTCCGGTTGCTCTGTACGATGTCGATTGCAAGTTGCCGCGAGGCGGGAGAAAACCGTGCGTCCGGGAAGAACACAATCTGTCTCATGAGGTGGAAAAGCGCGCGCGCCGCCTCGCCTTCTTCACGGAGTACCGACCCGCGGTAGTATTCCACCTCCGCCCGGTACTCTCCCAGCGGATAGCTCTGCCCGTAACGGGAGAGCGCCGACTTGAGCTCCTCTCGCACCCGGCGCTCGCGCGGGTCATCCTGGAGAACGAGCCGTCGAATGTACTCGATTTCCCGTTGTTCCTCCTCCCCATTTTGGGCGGCGATCCCCTGGCGAAGACCGTACTTGTAGATGACGAAATCCTCTTCCGACTTGGCGATATGGTACGCCCCGATCATATCGGCGGCCCATGCGGCCATGTTGACGAATATCCCGCCGGCGAAGAGAAAGGCGTTCCCCAGGAACCGCTGGTAGTCGGGGTCCGGTACCTCGTCCAGGCGGGTGAGGTCACGGAAGTCTCCCCACTGCCGTGCCATAGCCCCTACCATCATCCCGGTCCCGACTACCCGGGTGCCCGCGATAGTCCAGCCGAGCGCCGGGCGCTCCACGTGGAACATGGCGTAGCCCGGGACGAAGGACGACATGAACATAGTGAAAAAGTCCACGTTTCGCTCCATCTGCCGGTACTCCTGATGCGTCATTTCCGCCGGGAGGCCATCTTGGAGCTCGGGTGGGAGATCGCGGAAGATCTGGGGTAACATGTCCATCTGTGCCGATACCGATGGAGCAACGATAAGCGCAAGAACGGCCGCTGCAACTATGCGGACGCTTCGGGGACGCGGGGGCTTCATGAGGCACCTCCGGCGGCCAGTCTATCACGAGAAGCTCCCGTCGCAAAGCCGAGGAACGTGAGGCGAGAAACGTGAGGCGAGAATTGTTGGTGTCGTTACTGGGTGTAGCTGCCGCCTCGCATCTTGGCGGGGGCGACGTTATACTGAGAGACTATGAAACCAATACGCCTCTGTGTAATCGGTGCGGGGATAATCTGGCATGACTTCCACAAAGAGAGTCTGGAGCGGCTGTCCGAGTACTTCGAGATCGCGGCGTTCTGCGCGCGAAGCCCGGAGACACTGGAGCGGGCGCGGGAGGGCTTCCCGGAGGCGGCCGGCTACCGGGATGTAGACAAGGCGCTCGCCGACTCGCGCGTCGATGCGGCGCTCGTGCTGACGCCGATTCCTCTCAACGCCACCATGGCCATCCGCGCTCTGGAAGCGGACAAGGACGTCTTCCTTGAAAAGCCGGTCGCAATGAGCGAGAGCGAGTGCATACGGTTGGAACAGGCCGTCGCCCGCAGTGGGCGGACGGTCTACGTCCTCGAGAACCAAGCATATGACTCCCGGATCGTCGCGGCGGCAAGCGCGGTGAGCGACGGCGTGATCGGCCGGCCCGTAGCCTTCGAAGCGGTGACCCATTTCTTCTTCGGCGGTGAACGGAGTCAGGTTGGGGCATACGCGGAGACGTCGTGGCGCGCGCAGCCGGAGTTTCCCCTTGGGATCGTGTTCGACGGCGGAGTTCACGACCTTGCGGGGTTCCGTATGCTCTTTGGCGGGCCGTGGGCGGTGTACGCGCGCGGATACTCCATGCGGGAAGGGTACGGCGAGTTCGACTTAGTCCGGATGACCCTGTTGTACGGCACGCCCGGCGATCAACTGGAAGGGCACTTCAGCCACGGCGTCTGTTTCCCGGGCGGTGACAACCATCTGACGATCCGGGGAAGTGAAGGGATCCTCCGGATCGCCGCCGGCGACGTGGTTGCCGTGGACTCCGACGGCGATCACGAGCTGTTGGAGGTCGCCGACGGCGAGAGTCACGCGTTGATGTGGGATGCGCTCGCCGAAGCCGTCGCGGCGGGCCAAGAGCCGGCTTACACCTTGAGCGATGCCCTGGGAGAGGTG
>PWGF01000095.1 GCA_003554375.1 Spirochaetaceae bacterium | reverse complement strand
CGTCGTCGTCGTACACTTCCAGATCGTAGACCTGCGCCATGATGATCGGTACGCGAGCGGCCGCGGCCGAAGCCTGGAAGACCTCGATCTCCGGCTTGTCCAGAACCATGCGAACCGACTCCTGGTTGCCGTCGTCTATGACAATCTCGATTTCGATCGGCGCATCGAAGTGCTCCACCGCAACGGCCAGGTGGGACCCCGCGTCCGCAAGAGCATCGCCAATTGTTGCGAGCTCGTCCTGGATAGCACCGATGGTGCGTACACTCTCCGGCCACAGAAGGTCGAGCACGTAGGACGGCGCCGGGTCATCGGGCATGGCGTCGAGCTCGGACCAGAGCTCTGCTGACAAGAAGTGGTCGAACGGGTCCGCGTACGCACGCTGCACCATAATCAAAACGGCCACCCCGACGTTGGCCAGCGGATCGTTTGGCTCCAGTTGGAGAACCGTTTCGAAACCGTCCCTTATCTCCTGAATCTCACCTTCCAACGCACGTATCTCTTCGACAGGCTCTTCCGCGTCGAAGTCGATCCCCTCTATCAGGTTCAACAGCTCGGCGAAAACCTCTTCCGAGGTAGGTTGCGCCTCCGTATCCCCGTCCGCCGGATCAGGATCCGTGCTAAGGGGCCCGTCACACGCCGCGACAATCAACAGCGTGAGACCACAAACTACTCCGACGACGGTCATCAAGCTTCTGTACTTCATTGCATAATCCCCCTGTAGGCGAATGGAATCGCGTCAGCCAACACGACATAGGATTGTACCGCGATATTACGAGGAATACAATGCCGGAACGGAATAACAAGATCTAAGCCGGAGAAACGTACGGTATTACTCCTGAGAGCTGTATCATATCAGAATGAACGAGGCGGGACGTGCAGGCTTGCATCGGTAAACGGATAAATGGTACTTGATTGAGATTTCGCACCGAAACTTTCCCCAACACCGCTATTGGCCCCTGCCGCCCGCTGCTTCAGAATCGGCTTCCGCGGGGCTCCGGCTCCGCTTGGGACGAAACGCCACTATCGCTCAGCCACTGACTGAGCGATGCCGCCGCTTCATTCCACCACCGGCACGTCCGCATTGTCCTTGAGGTAGATGGGAATTCGCTCGAGCGGCGCTTCGGCGGTGACCGTCGTTCCGCCTTCGAGGACCTCGCCGTTCCAGACGTCGGTCCACTGCGCGCCGCGGGGCAGGTACACAACCCGTTCGCGCGCTCCGTGCTCAGCCACCGGGGCGACGAGGATATCGGGGCCGAAGAGCAGCTCGTCGTCGATATCCCACGTCTCCCCGTCTTCCGGGAAGTCAAAGAAAAGCGGGCGCATCGGCGGCACGCCGGTCTCGCTTGCGATGTCCATCTGTCTCTGCACGTAGGGACGCAGCCGCTCGCGCATGAAGAGTAGCCCCGATATGATCTCGTACGCCTTTTCGCCGAACGACCACACTTCGTTGTCTCCGGGGGTTTCGCCGTCGGAGGACTTGCGGGCTCCGTGCAGCCGGAAGACCGGGCAGAACACCCCCCACTGGAACCAGCGTACTACCAGCTCTCGGAAGTCGGGGGCGTCCGGATCGCCGCCGAAGAAGCCGCCGATATCGGTCGTCCACCACGGAATACCGGCCATCGCCATGTTCAGCCCGTTCTTGATCTGCCCGCGCAGCGTTTCGAAGTCGGAGAAGATATCGCCGGACCAGACGCAGGCACCGTACTTCTGGCTCCCGGCCCAGGCGCTGCGGCAGAGGTTGATTGGCCGTTCCTCGCCGGCGGCGCGCATGTTTTCGTAGAAGCACTTCTCCTCGTACAACGGATAGAGCGAGGAGACCTTCGCTCCGTTTCCGAGATGGTAGCGCAGGTTGTGGTGGTCGTACGGCTTGACCTCCGGCTCGCACTCGTCAAGCCAGAACAGCCGCACCCCGCGATCGTAGTAGTTCCTTTTGATGATGTCCCACACATAGCCACCGGCCTCTTCGTTTGTGAAGTCGGTGAGGTGCAAGTACTTCGAACCGGCGTACGTGTCGGTGAATCGCATGACCACCGGAAGGCCGTTGTCGGTGCGCACAAGGTAGCCCTGGTCGAGCATCTCCTGAAAGTGTGAGCTGTCGGCGTTGACCATCGGCCAGATCGAAACCATCGTCTCGATTCCCATCTCTTTGAGCTCGGCGATCATCGACTCCGGATCGGGCCAGCACGCCGGATCGAAGTCCCACTCGCCCATCTTCTCCCAGTGGAAGAAGTCGATGACGATCACCGACATCGGAAGCCCGCGCCCCTTGTGCTCCCGGGCGACATTCATGAGCTCCTCGCGGGTGCGGTACCGCAGCTTGCACTGCCAGAATCCGGTTGCCCATTCGGGCATCTTACTCGGATAGCCGGTCATCTGCGCGTACAGCCCGAGCACCTCGGTCGGAGAATCGCCGTGGAAAATGAAGTAGTCGAGCTGGTCGGTCTCATCCGCTACCCAGCGTGTGCCGTTGTTCGCAAGCTCGACACGGCCCGGCGCCGGATTGTTCCAGAAGAATCCGTATCCCTTCGAAGAGTAGAGCACCGGGACCACCGTGTGACTGTTCATCTGCCGGAGCTCGATCACGCACCCTTTTGTGTTCAAGAAGCCCTCTTGGTTGTGCCCCAGACCGTAGAAGCGTTCGTCATCGTCGGCCTTGAAGTTGGTCTCCGCGCGAAAGCCGGATGAGCTCACCGCTTTCAGGCGATGCCCTTCGGCCGGCCAGACGATCTTCGACCGTTTCTCCTCGAGGAGCGTCCGGTTGTCGCGCGGGTCGAAGAAGCGTAGCGGTGTCTCCGGGGTATCCTCGATGTTGCGGTGGTCGGTGACGAGCTCGACACCGATCTTCCCGTTCGCCGCGGTGATGGTGTTCTCACTCTCTGCGATGGAGAGCTCACCGGCCTTACCTCGCTCGGCCAGGGCCCAGTCGTACGGCAGAAGCTCGCGGTTCTTCGTGGCGCGTACTCGCAAGCAGTGCGGTGACCATGCCTCGATCCGCAGGTACTCGGTGCCGGTCCGTCGCTCGATATAGTCACTACCGCTCTTCCAGGTTGTGTCCATTACCCTCTCCGTTCTCACTATAGTACTCGCTAGAGTAACCGAGGTCCGCCGGTTCGCGCAAAGAGGGGAGGAGAGGAGGAGCTCATCGTCGAAGGCAGACGTGCAGAGATCGTGGCAGTGACCGCATCCTCGAATGTGGCGGCAGAGCAGCGGGCGAACGTATGCAAGGGGCACTCGTATAGTGCCTTACGCTTTTGTGGAGCTTGGCCCGGTCAACGCGGGCCGGCGGCACGCCCGGAAGATCGATTCGGTCAGTCCGGCTCTTGTCCGTCTTCCGGGTCTTCCGGGTCCTCCGCGTCTTGCGGGTCTTCTCCGATTTCGAGCACGAGGACGTGACTTCCCGTGGAATCGATTAGGATGGTGTCGTCGCGCCGCCACCGGAGCCCTGAAGCGGGCGGAGCCGGGTGATGGTTCCCGATCGACGCGTAAGTATCGTCATGGGTGATTTCGAGCCGTTGGAGGACGTTCGGGGCTCCTCCGCCCTCCAAGTCTCGGACAACAAGGACGTGCTCAGCAGCTTGCATGTCCGTTGCCGTATAGATGAGTTTCGATGCGTCGGGAGAGAACGTGGCGTTTCGAATCACGTAATAGCGTCGATCGTCGGGATCGGCGGCTTCTTCCGGATCATCATGCTGTGGTTCAGTTTCGTCCCAAGCCGGGAAGTCCGGATCTTCCGTAGGGCGCGTGATTTCGGCGGTCCGTCCCTCCTCGATGTCGAGGAGGAGAAATGGCCCGTGCATATCAGGGTTCCCAATAGAACGAGGGTAGTATGCAACGGCATAACGCCCGGCGGGACAGAGTGAAGCGATGCCGGGTGGGCCGAGCTCGTCGTCCGGAGGCAGCAATTGGGCCGGCTCGTCCCCCTTGTTCATCCTCCATATACCGGCGGCGGAGCCCTGGTCCTCTCGCAGAACGTCATACATGATGACGTTCTGGTCGCCTACCAGATGGAAGCTGCTGATGAACTGAGCCTCTTGTCCGGGAATGCGCCACTGCTCGTTCACGTCCGCATCGTCGACACTGAGGCTACTGACATGGGGAGCATACCTATAGCCTTCGGCTCCTTGAGCACCGCGGATGAAGTAGAGTTCGTCTTCCGAACGCCATGTCGGCAGGATGTCGAGATCGTGATCGGCATCCTCGGGATCCCGGGCCCAATCCTGCCCGCGGACCCCGTCATCGGTCATGTTTTTGACCGTGCCGGCTACTACGTCGAGCACCCAAATGTCGGGTTCCAGAAAGTACGTCTGATAGTTCTCGGTGAAAGCGACCCGACGGCTGTCGGGCGACCAGCTTAGGCTGTTCCAGTGGATACTGTGGCCGTTTGGGTCGAACCGGACGCGCCTTTCGGCGTCACCGTTTCCTTCCGACCGGCTCCGTATGATGAACTCGCCGGCGTCGCCTGTCTCTCGATACAGAAGCAAATGCTCCCCGTCGGGCGAGATATCAATCACCGGCAGGCCCCACTTACCGGCGCTTTCCGTCGACACGACAGCCAGCTCTTCGGCGCTGAGATCGGCCGAAGGTGGCGAGGCATTTGCCGGACATCCCGTCAGGACGACGAAACCAAGGACCGCGATTGACGACAACACCATCCTCTGTGGCTTGGCGGCTATAGCACGAGAAGTAGCGCTTTCGAGGTCCGCGATTCCGGCTCGACGCGGGTACCAATCGTTCCGGTGTCGGTTGTCCTGTCTCACGATTCTTCCTCCCCCCGTTGTCTTCCGCTATCCGTTAACGAAAAGAGAGCTTTGCCCGAGACATGATAGCGGAGGTACGTATAATAGAAAGCGCAGACGCTGATCATAGCGGAGATGAAGGCCAGGGGGCAAGGGAGCCAGGGCAAACGCAGTTGGACACTACATCCGGAAGCGCGCCGGGCCCTCCTCGGCCCCTGCCTGCGGCAGGTAGGGGCGAGGGGAGAAGGGGTGTGCTCGTTTCATCGTCTTCTCGCCGCCGACGTAGAGTCGCACCGGCCCAACTGCGTAGGTCGTGACAAGGGAGACTTAGGCTTCTGCAACCATGCACGGAGCGCGGGGTGTCGAAACAGGAGTACGGCAGATGAAACGGATTCTGGTGACGGGTATAGCGACCCTGGACATTGTGAATACGGTGCCGGCGTATCCGGAGGAAGACGCGGAGATCCGGGCCTCTTCCCACGAGATACGGCGCGGGGGGAACGCTGCAAATACCGCAGTCGTCCTTGCACAGCTCGAACACGCCGTTCGGTGGCTAGGCGTGTTGAGCGACGATGCGAATGCACGGTGCATATGCGAGGCCATGAGCTCAGCAGGCGTCGACCACCGCGATGCGCCGGTCGTCAAGGGAGGGGCGGCTCCGACTTCGTATGTCACGCTGAGCCGCCAGACTGGTTCGCGTACGATCGTCCATTATCGAGATCTGCGGGAGCTGAGCTATGAGGATTTTGCACGAGTTGGGCTTGAAGACCTGGACTGGCTGCATTTCGAGGGGCGGAACGTGGACGTGCTTCCGGACATGATCCGGGAAGCGCGGCGGCGCGCTCCGGGAGTACCGATCTCCGTCGAGGTCGAGAAGCCTCGGCCGGGAATAGAGGTGGCGGCAGCGGCGGCGGATGTTATTCTCTGCAGCAGGGTGTATGCCCAATCGCTGGGGTTCGACGACGGAGGCTCTTTCCTGGCGGCGGCAGCGGGCTCTGAGGGTCTTTTCACGAACGGTGCGGAAGCCGGCGCACCGCAGTGGAACGTGACCGGTGGCGCCGGTGAGCGAACGGAGCCAAGTACCGGGGAGGATGCAGGAGCGGGGGGTGGCAGGAAGCCGGGCCGGCCGAGGCCGGGGATCGGAGTTGGACGGCGCACGGTATTCTGTGCGTGGGGGGACAATGGTGCCTGGGTTCGCGACGAGACTGGCGCGATCCATCATGAACCGCCGTACCTGCCACCTTCAGTGATCGATACGGTTGGTGCCGGAGACGTGTTCAACGCAGGAGTGATTCACGGGCTTCTGACGGGTGACGATGTGCGCCACACCCTCGCGCAGGCTAATCGTCTGGCGGGGAAAAAGTGCGGCCGGCGCGGCTTCACTGGGTTGAACAGGGCTCCCTAAGGCCGTCCCCACAGCGGGGCCCGGAGAGAGGGTGGCCGTCGGATAATGAGGGAGGCTTTGGGGGAACGCGCCCGGTTCTTACCTCATCGCTGGGTAAAATTGGGGTGCCAGGTTTCGGCAAGGCGCTCGTAATGCCGGTACAGGCGAAGAATGCTCGAGACGTACGCGACGGGCTCACTGCCGCGCGCGTAGCCGTTGCGGACGACGTCGTGGAGGTAGTACTGAGGGTCGCTTTTCTTGCGGAGGAACGTGGAGACGTCGTCCCATGAGGTGGCATCGTGGCCGAAATACTCGGCAAGGCGTTGGGCATCCTGCACGTGGCCGTGGCCCACGTTGTAGGAGGCGAGAATGAACCGCAGGCGTTCATCAGGATCGGGGACGCGCTCCTCCCAGAACGATTGAAGCCAGGCCAGGAAGCGCACGCCCCCGGCGATGCTCTGCTCGGGATCGGTGCGCCTGGCCACGCCGAATTGGCGGGCGGTGGCCGGCATGAGCTGCATGACTCCGACAGCCCCGACCCAGGAGCGGGCGTTGGGGTTGAACCGCGATTCCTGATAGGCGAGGGCGGCGAGGAGACGCCAGTCCCAGTCGAGGCGTCGAGCTTCACGCCGGAAGATCTCGTCGTAGGGGGAGATAGAGCCGCCGCGAACGGTGAACGCGTCATCGCTGATTCGGGAGCGGAAATCGCGAGGGGCTCTGAAGTAGCGGTTGTAGATGACGTGGAAGTCGGCGTGTCTGCGCTCTTCGGTGAGCCACTGGTCGACCGCGCCCAGAAGCCCCTCGGACTCAGGGCGCACCGCCCAGGCGGTGGGCTGCGGGGGAGTGAGCACGGTCTCTATATCGACTCGGTCGTAGTGCGAGCTGAGGATTTGCGCGATCTCCTCGTCGGCCACGGTGAGCGGGATCTCGCCGTCGTGGACGGCCTCGATGAGCTGCTCGGTGGTGACCTCGGGATCGGCTTCGACGATCTCGATGGGGATATCCATCTCGGCTTGCAGCTCTTGGAGCCGCGAGACGTATACCGAGCCCTTCCGAACGTGGACTTCGCGCCCGGCAAGCTCTTCGGGGCGTTGGACGAAGCTTGTATCGCGGCGCTGTTCCGGGGCGTGGGCCGACGGATCGTTCCGGGCTTCAGTTTGGCTGTCGGGCGCATCGCGCCGGTCACCAGGATCCGGTTGCACGAGGACGTGGCGCGTGGAGGTAACGGGAGTGGTAAAAGCCAGAGTGCGTCCGCGCTCGGCGGTGATAGTGAGCCGGTAGGCGATGATGTCGCCGTGGCCGTGGTGCAGAAACTCCTGCATCTCGCCGATATCGGCGGCGGGGATGATCTCGAGCTCAACGCCGAGCGTGTCGGCAAGCCGCTCGGCAAGCTCATACTCAAAACCGAGCGGGCGGCCGCGGTACTGAAAGTAGCTCAAAGGCCCGTAGCTGGTTATGGCGCGCAGGGTGCCCCTCTCTTGGATCTCCGCCAGGTCGACGCCGGGCGGCTCGGGGGGGATTAACGGGGTATCTTCATCGACGGCCTGCGTTTGACCGCAACCGGCAAGGGTACTCAGTGTGAGCACCGGGAGAAGTACGGAAAGGAGGACGCACGCGATGAGCGCGCCTATACGGCGGCGCTCGAAGGCGGAAGCTCCGTCGACGACGGAAGAGGAGCGGCGAATGTAGAACCTGCCGCGGTAGTTCATTACTTGGGTTATAGAATAGATAGGCGAGAACCGCCGGGTCAAATCGAGATGCAAAAATGGGGAGGCGGGGAGAGCTCTTTCGAAGGCATTTTCAGTAGCACGGCAGCTGCCCTGTCCGCGAATCGCCCGGGATACCGGGCTCGGTCCCGGCCAGCGGCTGGGAACATGCCTGTGCACTTTCCAGGCCTGATGCGCAGTGCCGTCAGATGCGTGAAGGACGGGAGGGGCGCCCGCCGGGCCGTCCGGCTGGGGGAACGGAGCTGAGGGCTCCGGGATGGGGCGGAGCTCGGCGGTTGGGTCCCGGCGGCGCCGGGCGACGCCGGGAGGCCGCGGGCCGGGTCGGACGGACCGGCGTGGCGGTCCCGCCGCACGCCGCGCTCGGGGAGTTCGGCGTCGCCGGAGAGGGGCGTGGGTGAGATCCGGGGGCGGGTTCGGTGTGGGGCGGGACGGAACCCCCGGACGGCCTGACCCCGGCCTGAGCCGCCGGCGGGAAGCGGGAAGCGGAGTGTGCGCGGCGGCGCCCCGCGGCCCCAAAGAGGTGCGGCTTGGGCCGGGGGCACGCCCAGATTCTTTAGAAAACGGGGCGGCTCCCCTCACTGCGGCCGACAACAATCTCCGCCTCACGCTCTATGAGAAATGTCATGGGCCGAATTGCACCGGCGAATGTGCCGATTGACACCTGGCTCCGCCGGGTTCGGTTGCGATAGGGTGGCGCCATGGCAGTTGAGCAGGCACTCGAGCAGGGAGTCGAGCAGGTGGTCGAGACGCGGAATATGGTGAAACGGTATGGCGACATGGTTGCGGTGGACAACGCGTCGCTCACGGTGCGCTCAGGAGAGATCTTCGGCTTGCTGGGGCCGAACGGGGCGGGGAAGACGACGGCGATCAAGGTGCTCCTGGGGCTTCTCTCGCCGGACTCGGGTGAGGTGGAGCTGTTCGGGGAGCGGTTTCGGGGAGATGAGCTGAGCTTGAAGGCGAGGATGGGGGTGGTGCCGCAGCACCTGGCTATCCTCGAGGACCTGAGCGCGGAGGAGAACCTGCGCTTCTTTGGGCGCTTGTACGGCGTGCGCGGAGAGCTGCTTTCGCGCCGGGTAGGCGAGGCGCTCGATTTTGTGGGGCTGTCGGAGCGGCGGCGCGAATTGCCGAAGAAGTTCTCCGGCGGCATGAAGCGGCGGCTCAACATTGCCGCGGCGTTGGTTCATCAGCCGGAGCTCCTGATCATGGATGAGCCTACGGTGGGGATCGATCCGCAGTCGCGAAACCATATTCTCGAGAGCGTGCGCGCGCTCAGGGAAGGGGGGATGACGATCGTCTACACCTCCCACTACATGGAGGAGGTGTCGAGCATCTGCGACCGCATCGTGATTCTGGACCACGGGCGCGTGATTGCGTCGGGGAGCGAGGAGGAGCTGGTTCGCTTTGTGGAGCGGGAGGAGCGGATCAGTCTGTCGCTGAACCGGGTGTTCCCGGCGGTAGTCGAGGAGCTTGAGAAGATGCCCGGGGTGGTGCAGTGCGAACAGAACGAGCGGGAGATCGTGCTGATGGCCGGAGCGAATCAACTGCGGCTCTCCCGGCTCATCGAGCAGGTGAGCGCACACGGGTGTGAGGTGCTTTCGGCGAACGTGGAACGGCCGACCCTGGAGTCGGTTTTTCTCACGCTGACGGGGCGGTCGCTCCGGGATTGAGTGGGGTGGCCGGCCTTGGCGCCGAGGGGGGGCGCCCGGCCGCGGCGCTGACCGGCGTGATTGAGAGGTGCGCAACGTATGTTTGGAACCATATTCAAGGTAAGTCTCATCCGAAATGCGCGTGATCCGATCGCGCTTGTGATGCAGCTTCTGTTCCCGGTGGCGGTCATCCTGGTTCTCGGAACCGCGCTGTCGGGGACCGATGACGTTCTCGACGAGCCGGTGAAGACGGCGGTGGCAAACGAGGACGACGGAACGCAGGGGGAGCGAGTTGTCGAGTTCCTCGGAAGCGAGGAGATGGCGGATTATATCGCGGTTGCCGAGTTCGATCGGCGCGAAGAGGCCGAACGCGCGATCCGCGAGGAGCGGATGGAGACCGCGCTCCACATTCCGAGCGGGTTCAGCGCGGCGGTGGAGTTCGGGGAGCGGGCCGGAGGCGCCGGCCAGGCGGCGGAACCCGGGGAGGGGGCGCCCGGCGAGCCGACGCCGGGGCACGCGGCGGAACCCGGGGACCCCGCGGCACCTGGGGAGGGGGCGGAAGCCGCGGACCCGGCGGCACCTGGGGAGGCGCCCGGGGAGGCGACGCTTGCCGTCATCCAGGGGCCGGACGTGGAGATCGCGGGGGCGGTGTTGCGGTCGATTGTGGAGAACTATCTCTCGGGGATGAACGCCGTGCTTGCCGTCATGGAGGCCGGCGCGTTTGGCGAAGCATTCGACGGCTTGGAGTCCGCGATCGGTCTTGATCCGACGGAGCAGGAGGATATCGATGCGGCCGGCTGGGAGTCGATGGAGCGTGAAGAGATCGCCGAGCGCTTGGAGGAGCATTTCCGCGATGAGGCCAAGCAGGATG
>PWGF01000048.1 GCA_003554375.1 Spirochaetaceae bacterium | reverse complement strand
CGGCGTTCGGCGGCTGCCGCCGCTGCCGTCCTTGTGCTGTTGCTGGCCGCTTGGGGTATCGCACAGGTCGACTCCGTCCGCGACACCATCGCCGGCCTGCTTTCTGAGTCCGACGCCGATCCCCGGATCGAGCAACCGGCCGGGCACGCGGTAGATGCTGAACGCCTGGATACGGCGCCATCGGAGGTCGAGCCATCAGAGCCCCCGCCGTCTGAGGCCGAGCCGGCGGAGCCCGAGCCATCGGCGGAACCGGAAGACGGTGAAGACGGAGAGTTTGCCGAAACTCCGGAAGCCGCGCCGGCACCGGAGGTTCGGCATGATTCCGATGTCCCGCCCGCCGCGCTGCCGGTGACCGTGTATTTCACGCCTGAATCGGCTGAGCTACGGAGTCCGGCACGGGAACGGCTCGATGAGCTGCTTGGGGCGATCGCGGAAACCGACGCCATTCTGGATTTGGTGGGCCATACGGCGATTGCCGGCACCGAGGCCGGCAGGAGGCATCTCTCCGTGCGTCGGGCACAGGTCGTCCGAGACTATCTGGTCCAAGAAGGGCTGGATGATTCGCGGATCGGGGCATGGCGCGGAGTCGGGGCGGAAGAACCCGCGACGACCGATCCGGAGGAACAGGATCGGAATCGGCGGGTCGAGTTGCGCCTGTCGGAGTCAGAGTGACGTTTTGTTGCCTACGGCGGCGGTCAACTCCCGTGCCGGGAAGGTGCCGGCGTCAACGACTGTGCCGTCCGTGCGGCGGCTACAAGGGGCAGACCGGGATTCCGTCGCGGTTTCCCCCTATGTTAAGTCTGCCGCGGGCTCTGGTCGCGGGCTTGGTGACGGGTTCGCGGCAGCCGGAACTTTGACATCAGCGCAGTTTCCGGTACGATTGATGGGCATGCGGCAAACTACAAAGGAGAGGGTGCGGTGGCAAAAAAGGCGCAAGAAGACGGCGATGAAGTAGCCAAGTCCGGCTCCGGGCGCTCCAAACGGAGTTCCAAAAAGAGCAAAGCCGGCACCGGTCAGGCGAGCTCCCGAGGGAAGGCTTCGGTCGGCAAAAGCAGAACGGAAGCAAGCTCCGGCGGCACGCAATCCAGGCAGAAAGGGGCGGTCGGCGGGAAGAAACGGGCGGCCGGCGGTGGCGCCGAGCGCAGTGAGTCCGCTGGAGCGGAGGCGCAAGCGGAAACGGCAGTCGGGCGGCAGCTCAAGCCGTTCGAAGCAGCGTACGCACTGCTCCCGGAAGACGAGGTCCGGGCCAAGCTGCTCGCATCGCTGTTGGATCAATCGCTCTCACTGAGCCAAGATTCGCTCGGCACGCTGGTTCGAGAAGCGCAGGTGCTCGGGCATGCTGAGCAAACCCGGAGGGAGCGTTCGCAGCTTCAGGAAGCGCAAGAAGCGGTTGCCCGGCAGGAGCCGCCTCCGGGGCAGAATGCCCCGGGAGAGGTAGATATCGAACAGCTCGACGCGACAAGCTTCGCCATCCAGGTTGGTGCTGCGCGCGTGTTCTTCACCCGGGACGAGCTCCGGGAGCTGGCGCGGCACTGTTGGGCAACTGGAGATGTATCGGAGGGGTGCAAGCGCATTTACCGTTGGCTGGAGCAAGAGCGTCGCGATTTTCTCATGGATACGGTTGTCGACCGTCCGTTACATCCGGCTTTGGCCCGGATATATCGCATCATTCGGAGTAGGTACAGAGCTGGGAAAGGTTCATGAAGCGATACGTCTATGACCGTTTCGGCGGACCGGAGGTACTCCGCCTCGAGGAGACGGCGTCGCCTGACCCTGAGGGGTGCGAGGTCGTGATTCGGAATCGAGCGGTATCAGTCAATCCCGTGGACTGGAAGCTGATGCGCGGCGACGTCCCGGTTCGCGGTACACCGGGACATCCATCTACGCCGGGATGTGATTTCGCCGGTGAGGTCGTTCGCGTAGGACCGCGCATTGCTGAGTATCAGCCCGGTGATCGTGTGTTCGGCATGCGTGGTGCGTGGCGGAGCGGTACATTCGCCCAGGAGATCTGTGTTCCGCTCCGCGAGATTGTGCCGCTTCCGGACGAGCTGGACTTCGTCCACGGAGCGGCGGTGCCCTTAGCCGCGCTTACTGCCTGGCGCGCGCTATTCACAGCGGGTGAGCTGCGTGGAGGTCAGAGAATACTGGTGAACGGCGCTTCAGGCGGTGTCGGAACCTTCGCGGTACAGCTCGCCGTGGCTGAAGGGATAGAGGTAGTCGCAGTGTCGAGCGGACGAAACCGCGATCTCTGTCTCGAGTTAGGGGCGTCGTCACATATCGACTATCATACTGCTGATCTCGCTGATCCGCCGGTAGACAAGTACGACCTCGTTCTGGATGCGGTGGGCACTCTTGGGTACCGGAGTGCGCGGCGCTTAGTGAAGCGAAAAGGGACTGTAGTCTCGCTGCTTCCGTACCCGGGGAATCTGTTCAGGCGAATTATGCCGAGAATCAGCGGACCTCGGTTCCGTGTGATCATGGTACGGCCTCGCAGAGATCATCTCCTTGCTGTCTGCGCGCATATACGTTCGGGACGCGTTCGGCCGGTGATCGACCATGTGTACCCATTCGACAGACTGCCGGAGGCCGTTGAGCGGAGCATGAGCAATCGTGCGGTAGGTAAGGTCGTCGTCACGTTGGACGCTCGGTAGCTTCGACCTTTTTCCAACGCCTTTGCCTGAACCGCAACAATTTGGTAGCTTTAGGATGGAGCCCGGGTCCGTCGGGCCATACCGTGCAGATACGGAGGTGTCGGTATGGAGGTTGGCTATGTGGACACGGCACCGGTGGTAGCTCCTTCTGTCGGCACCAGCGTTCCCACTGAGAGAACCCAGGCGGCAGAGGCGGAGCGTGAAGCTGAGGCCGCTGAGCATGTACGCCGGCAGGAAGAAGCCGCGGCTCGGGAGGCGAACGCCCCGGAGAGGCAGGAGATAGAGTCGCCCGATATGGGCCGAATGGTGGATATTCGTGTCTGAGAAGAGTATGGAAACGTCGAGGAAGTCAATAATCGTGGATTCGACTGAGCTATTCCGCGATCTTTCCAGCAACGATCTGTTGGTGGTAGACGCGCGTGACGAATCCGCTTATGAAGCGGGTCATATTGTTGGTGCGGTGAACCTTGACCCACAAACGCTCGAGCGCTCTGAGCAGCTTGGCGACGGGCGCGTGGTGGAGCATTTGGTGGAAGAGCCGCCGGATGTCTCGGAGAAGCTCCGGGATGCCGGTATTGCTGAAGACAGTCGAGTGGTCATATATGACGATGGCGGCGGCTATATAGCTGAAAGGCTGTATTGGGTCCTGGACTATTTAGGACATAAGAATCATGTTGTTCTTGACGGCGGGTTTCAGGCCTGGCGTGAGGAGATTGGAATTGTAACGCGGAAACCGACCGAGGTGCAGGTTGGTGATTTCGTGCCGAGGCCGGACCGCTCGGCAATCGCGGAGTTCAGTGACGTTCTTCTGGCATCGGCAGATCCCGCGAAGGCCCTTTGCCATGTATCCGCCGGCGGAAAGGGCGCCCGAGGCACGATCCCGGGCAGCAGCGTAGTGACCGTAGAAGAGACGTTCAGTGACGGTGTTCGTACCCGCGGACCGGAAGAGCTTCAGGAGCTTCTGAGACAGCGCGGCCTTTGGTCCGCAAACGAGGTGATCTTCTACTGTGGGTGCGGATACGCTGCGTGCAGGTTGTATATGGCCGCTCGGCTGGCCGGCCTGGAGAGAGTCCGTGTCTATGACGGCTCGCTCCAGGACTGGAGCGTTCGGGGCGGGGAGCTTGTTGCAGGTGAGCGGGGAGACGCACCAAAGAAATCGTAGCTTCGGATTCTCTCGCAGGTAGCAGGTCCATGATCGTACGAGAGCTGAACGACGACGAGGTGCGGCGCGTGATGCGGGAAGCGGAACTCCCTGATGACCTGCGTCGTGCCGCGTCGCGAGTTGCCGCGGTCTTTACGCAGGATTGGTGCCCCGATTGGTTTGTGGTCCAGCGAATGCTCCGTAAGCTCGCGGAGCGGGGGACAAGTACCGATACCGGTCGTGCGGTAGTGTATACGTTTGCGTACAATAAGAGCGATCTGTTTCAGGAGTTTCGCCGTTTCAAGGAGGATGGGTGGGGAAGCTATCTAATACCCTATATCCGTTACTACCGGGATGGGCAGCTTGTCGCGGAGACCAACCGAGTTCGCGAGAGCCGGTTTGCGTCTCTACTCGGGCTCGACCATTGTACTGAGTCCGGGGGAGCATCCGGGTCTCAGGACGGGTGAGCGCGCCCGGTGCCCCCAACGCGCTGTCCGGCTCGCGGTATCTTGTGAAATACCTTGCAGATAACAGCGTTCGGCCCACCGCGGGAGTCTGGGAAGCCCGCGGAGATGCGGCTGGTGAGGAGTCTCGATTGGCGGAGTGTGAGCGATGAGTACCGTTGGCGAACGTGCAGCTGAAGCGGCTCAGAAGAGCAGAGATGTAGAGCCGCTGATAATTCGCGGCTTACGGCAGAGGAAGGACCCGGTTTCAATCACAGCAGCGGTCGCGGAACAGGTCCACGTGGACCGGAGGACGGCCTATATCTGGGTGCGCTACGTGGAGGAGCAGTTCGAGCGCAGTCGCAGGCGAGTTGCGATAGTCGGAGCGGTGTTTCTATGGGTTGCCGTGCTACTCTTTGCCGCTGCAGTGGTACTCCCAATTGTGGAAATCAATCCGGAGCTCATCGAAGGAATACCGGCTTGGACTCTCCTTGCCATACTGGGAGCCGGCTGTGTCCCGTTCGCCGTCTTGTTCGGTCTGTTCCCGCGCAGGCTGGCGCTACGGCGGGGCGTTCGGGAGTAGCGGGAGCGCAGCGGCAGGCGCGCTCATCGCTACGGGTATGGCGCACTATGGGGTGTTACCCATGAGGCGCTACCTGTGAAGGAGAACCCGCATATAGTGTTCGGGATTGGCTGCTACCGATGGGATGATGAACGGCGCCGCCTCCAGCGGCAACTGAGTAGAGACCATCGAATCCACACGAACCACCTGGCGGTGTAGCAGCTCCAGGGCTTCCTCCGGTTCCGCGAGACGCCGGTCACAGCCGAGCACGGTCAGCTCTTTACACACAATCGACTTGGCACAGAGGCCTACGGCCGACGAGGGTGCGTGGACGAGTACAATGCGTCCTCTGCGGCCTGTTCCGCTAATCGCGTGGCCAAGGGCATGCGGGTCGCCGGTTGTCTCGATCGTGCAATCCGCCATCCGCCCGCCGGTGATCCGTGAGAGCTTCTCGTCCAAGGGCTCCGAGGTCGGATTGACTGTGTGCTCAAACCCAAGGCTTCGCCCTAGCTCCAGACGACTAGCGGCACTGTCTACCAGCACAATTTGTGCTCCGAGGGCCCGCGCGATTTGAGCAACGATAAGCCCTACGTCATGGGCCCCAACTACAGCCACGGTCTCGTCGGCATCAATAACTCCTTGCTCCGCGGCAAAGAGCGCCCTCCGGGTCGAATGAACGAAGACTGCCTCATCTGCAGCGATTCCGGAAGGCACGACCGTGCATTGACCGGGCCGGACCGTCATGTATTCGCGTAAAGCGCCATGGACGTTTAATCCCATAACCGAAGCCGCAATGGCTTCATGTGGCCGAGAGAGCATTCGGAATGGCCCGTGTTTTGGGAAAATGGCGCTCGGGGAAAGCTTCGCATCTACTTCCGGATAATCCGCCTCTTTGTGCGCCGCCATATCGAGCTCAGCACCGGCACCGGGTGCGGGGGCGTCTATCTGCGCTTCGGAACTGGTCGACCGCCGCGCATTGAGCGCTGCGTCGGCAGCGCGAGCGCTCCCACCGTGGACGCTACTGTGGTCCTCATGGACGAGCTGATCGCTCTCTCCGTACTGAGGAGCATTCGGCGGCCGACAGCCGTCGTGCGGGGCGGTTACGAAGCACGGATCGATGACAACCAAGTCTCCCTCCTGTGGCTCAACAGTCCGTGCTCCGGTGCAGAAACGATCGAGCGGAATCACGCGATTGTCCAAGCAAGGATCAGTATGGCTCCCGTCGACGATCCGGCCCACCGACTCGCGACCGGGAATGATGGGGTAACGCTGGCGTTGTAACGCGCCGCGAAAAGCGGCGAGATCGTCGTCGCAGACTGCAACTGCTTCTACCTGTACGCGCACCATTCCGTGAGGGCAGGAAGGATCGTGGATGTCGCGTACTTCAAGATGCCCGGGGCTGTCTAGAAAGACCGCCTTCACTTGGATTTGCCTCCCCAACCGATCGTCTTGTCAAAGTTAATGCTCAATTGACGTTCAAGCAACCGCCTCGGTTACCAACCGGTGCTGTCCCCTTCGCTTTGCCTCTGTTGCGTGCGCCCGGTGGGGTGCCCCTTCACCGGGCGGGCCGTATTGAGCTCCGCCATGTAGAGCTCTTCCATACGGTTGATCCGATCGATATTGGAGCGCATGAGCTCTTGGAGTCGTGGATCGCTGAATCGGTGTACGCTGTAGTGTGGGACCGCGCGGAACCCGCGCCGTACCTTGTGTGCCGATCCCATTCCGGCGTCGAAGCAGCGGTAGCCGTGCTCTATCGCCCATTGGATCGGAGCGTAGTAGCATACGTTGAAGTGGAGCTCCGGGATCTCGCCTTGAGCTCCCCAGTATCTGCCGAGAATCAGATCCCCCTTAGTGAGCAGGAACGCCATGCCCAGCGGGTCCTCCGGGCTGCCTCCGCTCGGTGTCCCCGGCGCGTACGCACAGACGAGAGCCAAACGGTGTCGAAAACCTTCACTCAGCCCTTCAAAGAACCGACGGTTCAGGAATTTCGCCGCCCACGGCCCGAACTGCGCATTTGTGCGCTCGTAGTAGTCGTACATGCGCGAGCAGAGTGCCCGGGTGATCTCCTCCTCGGTAAGGACCCGAATCTCGATCCCCTGATCTTCCACGCTCCGTCGCTCGCGTCGAATGTTTCGTCGTTGGTTCTTACGGAAGCTGCTCAGGTAGTCCTCGAAGCTCGTATATCCCTCGTTGAGCCACTGGTATCCCTGGTGCTCCCACGTCGTGAAGCCCCAAGGCTCTATTTCGTCGAGCCAGTCGTGTTCGACGAAGTTGAACTGGACCGTTCCGATCCCATTCTCCCGAGAGAAGCGTTCGATGCGCTCGAGGAGCAGCCGGGAAAGCGTCCGTTGGTCGTATCTCGGATCGATCAAGAATCGATAGGCGGCCGACGGAGTAGCGGGACTCATCCCGACCGCCTTCGGGTAGTACGACGCGCCCAGGCGTTCTGCCACGTCCGCCCACACGAAGTCGAAGACAAACTCCCCCATGCTGTGCTCCTTGATGTAGAGCGGCGCCGCTGCAACGAGCTCCGGGCCGTCCCATAGGGTAAGATGTTGGGGAACCCATCCTTCTTCCGGAGAAATGCTGCCTGAGACTTCGAGCTGTCTAAGCCACTCCCATTCCAGAAGCGGCGTCCGCAACGGCTCGGCCAACCTGTCCCATTGCTCGGAGGAGATACTCTGGATGCTGTCCTTCCACACGGCCGTCAGGGTACGTTTCCGATTGCCCATCGCGTTAGAAAGGTACGAACGCGGACACCTAAGGTGCAAGTTTGCCTAAACGGAGCCCCTCGTGACTGGAGCTCCTCGCAATGATCGATGTGCCCGTCCAGCTGCGAACTCGGCCCTTTGCGCCCCGCGGACATTTGGGTTATAACGGCGCTGGAGCGTGACAACGCGCATTCGTCGCGCTCGTGGAACCCTTGAAGAAGGTGAGGTTGGGCCGATGAAACCGACACTCTTGGTACTTGCTGCAGGGATGGGCAGTCGCTACGGGGGCATCAAGCAGATCGATCGCGTCGGACCGGACGGAGAAGCGATCATAGACTATTCGGTTTACGATGCGCTCCAGGCCGGGTTCGGGACCGTGGTTTTCGTTGTTCGCCGGGAGATCGAGCAGGATATCCGAGATTTCTTCGGCGATCGCTTCTCCCGCAGGACGAATGTGCGGTATGTGCATCAGGATCTTACTGACCTCCCAAAGGGCGTTTCCGTTACGGCGGAGCGACAGAAACCGTGGGGAACCGCGCACGCGGTCTGGGCCGCACGCTCCGCCATAGACACGCCGTTCGCTGTCGTGAACGCCGACGATTTCTACGGACGAGCCTCGTACGAGGTGCTTGCGCGCGAACTGTCGCAGCGCAAGCCCGACGAGACCGAGTACTCCATGGTCGGCTTCCGGCTCGACCGGACTCTTTCGCCCCATGGTACCGTATCCCGCGCGCTCTGCGAGATGACCGACGACGCGTATCTCAAGCGTATCGAAGAGCACACCAAAATCGGCTACCAGGGTGACCGGATCGTAAGCCACACCGAGGACGGCGGAGAGCTCGAGCTCCACGGTGGCGAGACGGTGAGCATGAACATGTTCGGCTTCACCCCCGCGGTATTCGATCAGATCGAGTCAGGGCTTACCCGCTTCGTGCGGGAGCGGGGGGAGAACCCCAAAGCCGAGTACTACATCCCCTCGCTTCTCGGCGAGATCATTCCCGCCGGGGAAGCGCGGATGAGGGTCCTCCCGTCCGACGAGCGCTGGTTCGGCGTGACCTACCGGGAAGACAAGCCCGCCGTGGAGGCTGCGCTCCGCGAGCTCGCCGACAGCGGGCACTATCCGCGACCCTTATGGGGTGACTCATGAGTCGTGACGTGCTCCTTCTTGGCGCGGATCCGCAGATCGTGCCGCCGGGAGACAGAGAGCGAATCCAGGAGCTGGCCGGGCACCGGTTTGAGGTGCTCATAACCGAGGATCGCGATCGGATCGAGCATCTCGCCCCTCGAATCCGAGTTGCCGCCCGGCACGTGCCCCGTGACATTGTCACGCGCTACCGGAATATCGAGTGGTTTCAGCAGTGGTACGCCGGAGCCGAGTGGACGCGCGACATCCCGGAATCGCGCGCCAATGAGTTGATCATCACCAACACGTCCGGAATCCACGCGGCCGGGATGGCTGAGCAGATCCTCGGCGGCGTGTTCCTCTTCACCCGTCGCTTGCGCCGCGCGTGCCATGCCCAGACCCAGCGGGACTGGAACCCCGGAACAATGGCCGAATACTCAGAGCTCGAAGGCAAGCGCGTCGTTGTAGCCGGCTACGGCGCGGTGGGCCGGCGCGTGGGAGCGCTCTTCCGCTGTCTCGGCAGTGAGGTCATTGGCGTGCGCCGCCGGCCACTTCACGCCGATTCCTCGGAGCTAGAAGGCCACAAGGTCGAAAGCCAGGAGTCCGAAGACCAGAAGTCCGAAGACCACAGGCTCAGCGGCGATCAGTCCGGCGAGCACAAGCTCGGCGACGAAGCGTCGGGTGATCACAGGCTCCGCGACCGGACGTCCGCCACGGAAGCTTCCGGCTCCGGCGCTCGTGCCTCGGGGTACGTAGTCGGAATGGAGGAGCTGTTCGACGTGGCCGCCGACGCCGACGTGTTCATCTCCGTGTTGCCTCTGACGCCGGAGACTGAGGACCTCTTCGACGCACGCTTCTTCGAAGTGCTGCCTCAGCGCGCTATCTTCGTCAACTTCGGGCGCGGGACGCAGGTAGACGAGCGGGAGCTCGCCGACGCCTTGAGTCGGGAGGCGATTTCCGGGGCTGTTCTCGACGTAACCCGGCGCGAGCCTTTGCCGGCGGACGATCCGCTGTGGAGCGTTCCCAACCTGGTCATCACGCCGCATACCGGCGGATTTAGCGATCGCTACTGGGAGCGCGCCTTCGCGGTGTTCCTCGCCAATCTCCGACGGTACCTTCAGGGGGAGCAGCTCCGGAACGTCGTGGACTTCCACCAGGGCTACTAGCGCCGCCAACGATCTTTGCCTCACCCCTCTTTACAAGCGGGAATGGGTTACGTGTACACTCAAGCTCATGGCACCCAGAGCCACGCGCTCCATGCTGCTCGCCCTCGCGCTTCTGCTCGCCGGCGCCATCGGCACCGGCGCCCATCCCCACGTCTTCATCGACGGGCGGGTCATCGCCAATTTCAGCGGGCACGAGCTCGAGCGTATTACCGTCCACTGGACCTTCGACGAGTTCTTCAGCCAGGGAATCTTCCAGGACTTCGGAGCGCCTCAGAACGGTACCTTTACCCCCGAGCAGGTGGAACAGATTCGTCAGGGAGCGTTTCAGAACCTCGCCAACTTTGACTATTTCGTCTTCATCGAAGTGGACGGCAGGCGATACGACTACCGCGACGTCGAACGGTTCGACGCGCAGGTGGACGGGGAGGGCCGGCTCGTCTACAACTTCGACATCCCCCTGGGAATCTCGTTTGACGAAGGCCCTCGCGAGGTTCTTATCGAAATGTACGACGAAACGTACTTCACCGATATCATGCTCGAAGACGACCACGCGGATGTCCAGGGGGCGTCGGAAGTCGCATACCAGGAAGAACGCCGCGCCCGGACGATAGAAGTCGAAATCTGG
>PWGF01000232.1 GCA_003554375.1 Spirochaetaceae bacterium | reverse complement strand
TGCGATCTCCGCGAGCCACTGGGGGAGATGGGACTTGACGTATGAGCCAATTGCTTCGAGCTGCTGGTCGCTCATCTGCATTCCTCCTCTACTATAGCATCAGCGGCGCCTCCCGTCAGGCAGGAAGACGCTCTTCACCTAGTAGTACGGGGGTTGCAGCGGGAATCCTTGGTTTTTCGACACAACCGGCCTCCGGCTGTCCGGGCCTGTTCGAACCGCCGCCGATCCACTAGAATCGCCCGCGAGAGTGGGCCACACCGCGAGCTACACTCCGTCACCCTTGTTTCGTGGAGGTTCATATGCCGTTCATCCAAGTCATTCAGCCCGAGCAAGCCGGCGAGGATCTGCGGCGTGTCTATGAGGAAATATCCGGTTCGCGCGGAAAGCTCGCTGAGGTGCACAAAATCCAAAGCCTCAATCCCGAAAGCATTACGGCCCACATGCAGCTCTACAAGGTCGTCATGTTCGGCCGCTCCCCGATGTCTCGCGCCGAGCGCGAGATGGTAGCCGTCGTGGTGTCGGCCACCAACAAGTGCTCGTACTGCATCCAGCATCATCTCGAAGCACTCAAGCACTTCTGGTCTCCCGAAGCTGCGGGCGCCGTAGCCTGCGGCGACTACGAGGCCGCAAGGCTCACCGAGCGGCAAGAGGCGCTCTGCCGGTACGCCGCTGCACTGACGCGTGAACCTGCAGGGGCACCGGCGCACGGGGAGTGGGCAGCGTCGCTGCGTGGACACGGACTGGAGGACCGGGGAATCCTGGATCTCACGCTCGTCATAGGCTACTTCAACTTCGTCAACCGTGTCGTGCTGGGCCTTGGCGTCGAGCTGGAGCAGGATCCAGGTGGATACCGTTACGAGTAGCGCCGGGCGGCACGGAGGCGACGCGATGCCGCGCCGGGAATACCCGCTCTCCGCCAGACGGCACGGCCGGCGTGCCGGCTAGTCACCCGGCAGTACGCCCCAGCCCCCCCGCGGGCCCGGCCCCAGGATGGCCGGTCTCCCGGTCGGCAGACCCCAGGGCGGCCCCGGGCGACGTGCCGCCGGACCGTCGGGCTACCACGCCGGGACGACAGGCCCCGGCTACCGGGCCTCCCGGGATAGCTGGTCGCCGGGCCGCCGGCAAGTAGGCCCCAGGCCCGCCCCCTACTCAAACAGCTTCGCGATCTCCGCGCCGTACGTGTCCGCTATCACATGGCGCTTCACTTCCTGCTTGGCCGATAGCTCCTTCCCGATCTCGAACTGGTCGGGCACGAGGAGAATGCGATAGATCCGCTCGAAGGCGCGGAACCCGTGCTTGGCGCTCACGAGGTCGCTGACCGCGGCCTCGATGATCCCGCGGACTTCGGGACGCTTGATGAGCGTAGCCAGATCGGCCCCCTCGGCGGCCGACGCGCCCTCCACGCCGCCGGCGCCGGCCGCGTCAGCGCCGGCGCCCGCGTTGGCCGCCGCCCCGCCGGCCGCCTTGGCGCCACCTTCCTTGCCCCGAGCCGGAACGTCCACCCCCGCAACAAAGGTATGGCTCCCCGCCCGGCGGCTTCCAGCGCCGCCGCCCGCACCGCGCTCTCCGCCCTGCTCCGCCTGCTCCCGCAGCGCCTCCCGCAGGGCCTCCCCGTTCGGCACGATGAGCGCCGCCAGGAACCGCTGGTCCTGCCCGAGCACCACCGCTTGATCGATCAGCTCGCTCTCTCTGAGTTTCTGCTCGATCGGAAGCGGCTCCACATTCTCCCCTCCGCGGAGCACGATCGTGTCCTTCGCTCGCCCGGTGATCTTGAGCTCCCCGTCATGAGTAAGCATCCCCAGGTCGCCCGTGTTGAACCACCCGTCCTCGGCGAGGACCGCCGCCGTCTGCTCCGGCGCCCGGTAGTAGCCGCTCATGACTTGCGGCCCCCGCACAAAGACCGTGCCCTGCCGTCCCGGTGGAAGCGCCCGGCCGTCCTCGTCGCGAATCTCGCACTCGGTCTTCGGCAGCAGCGGACCGACGGTACCCGGCACCGGGTGGCGCTGCTTGCGAACCGCCAGGACCGGGGCGGTCTCCGTCAGCCCATAGCCCTCCAGAAGGAGAATCCCCGCCGCGCCGAAGAAACGGTCCACCGCCGACGGCAGCGCCCCACCGCCGCTCACGCCCGCAACAAACCGCCCGCCCAGCCGCGCCTTGATCTTCCCGAACACCAGAGCCGACCCCAGCGCCGCAAGCGGCGTGAGCGCGAGCCACGGCACGATCCCCTTCAGAGCATCCACACCCCGCAACCGCCGCCGGAACCGCGGAACCCGGCCGCGAACCAGATCACCGGCATGCTTGTGTGCCCCACCCACCGCAAGGAAGAAGCGGAACAGCGCCCACTTGATCCCGCCCTCGGCCCGCGCCTTCTTGACCACGCCCGAGCGCACCGACTCCCATATCCGCGGCACCGAAGCCATCCACTGCGGCCGAACAGCCGCAAAGTCCCCCAGCATGATCTTCCCCACCGGCTTCGAGTATGCAAGAGCCGAAGCGCTTCCCAGCGCTATGTACTGCGTGATCCGCTCGAAGCTATGCCAGACCGGAAGCACCGCAAGCCAGATGTCCCCCGGGGTGACGTCTACAACGCCCGGAATGCAGTTTACCTGGTGAAGGAAGTTATGATGCGAGAGGACCACCCCCTTCGGCGTCCCCGTAGTCCCTGAAGTAAAGATAATTGTCGCCGTGTCGTCCGGCTTCCCCTGAGCGATCTCCGCCTCGATCGCGCCCGAATCGGTCGCGCCTTGCCCTCCGCGCCCGGACTCGCTCACCTCCGCGTACCGGAGGATCTCCACGCGCTTAAGCGCAGCGCGCGTCTCGGCCGCCAGGCCATCGGCGTCGTAGTCCGGATCCAGCACCACCATCGTCTCGACCGCAGGCAGCTCGCCAATAACGCTCGCCAACTTCGCCAGCTGCAGCGCGTTCTCCACCATGACCAGCCGGCAGCCGGAGAAATCCAGGATGTACCGAAGCTCCCCCGCCATGCTGTCGTTGCCACGCGGAACGTCCGCCGCGCCCAGCGAGAGAATCGCCAAGTCCATCACCAGCCATTCCGCGCGATTCTCCGAGATGAGCCCCACATGATCGCCGCGCCGCACCCCGAGCTTCCGCAGCCCGCGCGCAACCGCAAGCACTTCGTCATAGAGCTCCGCGTAGGAGCGGGGCCAAAAGGTGCCCTCCTTGTCTTTTATGTACTGGGCCGGAGTATCCGGATACTTGTTCTTGATCTTCTGCAACCGCTGGGGAATCGTGTCTTGCATCTTCTGGACCTCGCACACGCGATTTTGTTCGGCCGGCGACCGACTCTCTCCCCCACAATACCCCAACCTCCCCATGAACACAACCACCGGCGCCGCCACCTGAACAGCCCCGGCGTGTACTCAGATGTGGCGTCTCGCTTGCAAGACCGGGCGCATCCACGCGGGCCCTTGTTTCACTCCCGTTACCGACTTTGGCCTTGATCCATGCCGGGCGCATCCGCGCGGGCCCTCCTCCGGGCACGCTCACCCCACCCCCCAACACGGTCGCCCGCTCCCTTGCACGCTCACTCCCGAGCCACGCCCCGTCCGCCCCCTCGTCCTGCCTCTCCGGGGGACGCAGAGGCGGGCTCCCTGCCACGCCTCCGCGCACGCCGCTCACCCCCAGCCCGCGCGGACCGCGCTACTCCGGGCTCCGGCTCTCGCCTCCGGTCCCGCCGCGCCGTCCGCTCCGCGGTCCCCTCCGCCTCGCCCGCCCTTCGGGCTCTCCCCCTCCCCCGACGCGGCGTGACGCGCTTCGCGCCCCTGCGTATCGCTTGCGCGAAGAGCTCGAACGGCTCTTCGCCTACGCGAACGCACTGGGCTCCACCGAGTTCTCAACGTTCCCGACTTCCCCGGCCACGACAAACGGAGCTGGACCTCGCCGCCGTCGGTGAACCGCACTGGTCCAACTCCGTTTCCTCTGCTTCCCCGGTCAGCTTCCGGCGTTCCCCTCACCGGCCCCGGCCGCGCCGTCACCGGTCTTGAACTGCTCCAGCTCCCGGAGCAGGCTCCGGATCGACTCCTGGTTTCTCTTACCCAGCTCGTCCACCGTCTGCACGGCCGTCGTGATCTGTTCGGCTCCGCCGGCCATCTCGTTCATGGCGCTTCGGATCTCCTCGGTCATCTGCCTGAGGTTGCCGGTTTCCTCCAGGATCTCCTTGCCGCCGGTACGCATCTCCTCTGCGCTGTCGCGTACCTCCGTAGTGATGTCGTTCAACTCCTTCACCGCTTCGAAGATCTGCTTGCTTCCGGAGTTCTGCTCCTCCATCGCATTCCGAATCGAACTCTCTTGGCCCGCCACCGACTTCACATCGCTCTCCATCGACTCGAACCTCGCGAGCACGTGCTCGGTCGCGTGCGTCACCTCGTCGAGCGCCTCCTTGATACTCTGAAGTACGCTCGAGGCTTTGCGTGCCTCCTCGCCGGAGGTTTCGGCCAACCGGCGAATCTCGTCAGCTACCACGGCGAATCCCTTGCCGGCCTCTCCGGCGTGCGCCGCTTCGATGGCGGCGTTCATCGAGAGAAGGTCGGTTTGGCCGGCGATATCCTGGATCACACTGCTGATCTCCACCAGCCCTTCCGATTCTTTGGCCACCGATTGCACCTTGTCGGTGACCGAGCTCAGCTCCTCTCGTCCTTCCTCCGCGGCGCTGCTCAGCTGATCGATGCTCTCACTGTTCTTCACAAGGGTTTGCGTGACCGAGTTGATGCTTGCAAGCATCTCCTCTATGGAGGACGATGACTCGCTTACGTCCGTAGCCTGCCGGCTGATTCGATCGTTTAGCGAGTCCAACGAACCGACCATCTGTTCCATCGTAGCGCTCGTCTCATTGACGCTGGCCGCCTGATTCTCCGTCTGATCGCTGACGCTCCGGACGCTCGCGCCGATCTGGTGCACCGCCGACGCGGTCTGCTCCATGTTGGTGGCGAGCTCGGTTCCTACGCCCGACAACACCCCGGCCTGGTTCTTCACTTCCACAATCAGCCCGCGAATGCGCTCGGCAAAACTGTTGAACCAGTACACGAGCGCTCCGATCTCGTCGCCGGAGCGGTAGTCGATCCGGCGTGTGAGGTCTCCGCCCTCCTCTGCAATCTGCTTCAAGTAACCGGCAACGGCGTTGATCGGGCGGATCACCAGCCGGCGCAACAACAAGTAGACGATGACGACCAGCAATAGGCCCAGCGCGGCCACGAGGGCCACGGTCCGGCCGGTAGCAGCCGCGATGAGTGCTTCATAGAACTCGACGTTCGTAAAGATCCCCACCATCGCAAGCGGCTCGCCGTCGTAATCGAAGAGAGGAAAGAGCGTGTATGCCGTCTGATCCTCTACGCGCATCCCCATCTCCTCCGCTTCGGCCCGTCGGAACTCTTCCGCGGTCGGATCCACAAGAACGAGCGCGCTGTCGGCAACGCGCGAGTAGCCCCGTTCCGATTCCGGATCCGGCGTGTACAACACCAGCTCCGCCCCTACGTCCCCCCGTATGTCGTAGAGCAACGTGTCGGTGAACGCTATATTCGCCTCGAGCGTACCGACTACCTCACCGTCGGCAAACACCGGAGCCCACCCCCGCATCCCGAGGCCGTATGCGCCCTCCTGAAAACCGGTACGGGCTTCACCCGACTCCGCCGTGTCGAGGATTGCGCGCCGGTCGGTCCGATCGCCGAAGCGCTCGAGCGCTTGGGCTCGGACCAGAGAGGTGTCGGCGGGCGCGCGCAAGTGGAGCACCGAGAGCTCAATCTCCTCCTTCAGAGCATCGAAAGCCGGCATCAGCTGCTCGATCGCCTCATCTCGGTCCTGCTGCTCCGCCACGTCTCGGATCTCACTCGTATTCGCCAGTGCGACCGCAGCCGCAAGCGCCTGGCGGGACTGCTCTTCGAATAACCCGTGAGCGGCCGCTTGGGCGGCTTCCACCCGGCTCTCCATGACCTCGTTCATGACCCGGTGTTGACTCTCCCAAACGAACACGCTCAGCCCCGTCACCACGACGATCACGCCGACAACTATCACCAGCACCATTTTCACGCTGAGGCTTACTCTTTTCATCAGTCGAACCTTCCGGAGAGCTGCGCGAGCCGAACCGGCTTCGCTTGTCTCCGTTTTTTAATTCTCGTGTTTTCAATTCTCGTGCGGCTGGGCTCCGTGAGTACGGAACTCGACAGCAGCCAGAAATATAGTGGCCGTGAACGGAACCGGTCAAATGCACTACCGGTACGCCGGCCAAGGCGCGGGAGTGTCCACCGCCAGGAAACCTCGGAGCTTCCGGTCACCGGCGGGGTTCACCGGCGCAGCCACTCCTCCCCGAAGCGCGACATCCATTCCCCACATCTCGTGCCGGGTACGGAGGACCAGCTCAGCCCCCGCGCCGATCGCGTGGTCCCGGGGCGCCTCAACCGGGCCTTCCATCCACACACCTGCTTCGGCGAATGCGCCCAGCTCCAGCGCCATCGGAAAGTAGTACTCCCACTCCAGAAACCGCGAGCGCAGCCCCGCTACGCCGGACCCGGCCGCCCGAGCCCCCTCGTCCGGTACAACTCCACGGAGCAAGCGCGGGCGCGGCCGGCTCCAGTACGGCGCCGGACCAATAGGGTCACTCAGAAGAGTCCGCCACTCCGCATCCACCGCGCTGTAGAGCCACTTCCCCGCGATCGGCGCCCGAGCCTGCAACCCGAAGTCGCCGAGCGGAGCAAAGAACCACGCGCCGGGCTCTACGGCGGCGTCGTACGCCAACATGCCGCCCCACCCGGAAACGCCCGCACGCGCATCGACGAACGCAGTCGACCACAACGTGCGATCCCGGGCGGCGGAAAACCGCAGTCCTACGTACGGCCGTCCTTCGAGTGCGCCGTCCGAGCCCGCCACCGCCGTGTCTTCGTCCACGCTTCCGGGAGCCGCTCCGAAGAACCGCGCTATGTCTCCCCGCTCCGACTGTCTGCGGTAGCGTATCGTTACGTCCGTCTCCATCTCCAGCGCCGTTGCGCGGTAGTGGCGGTCCCCGGCAAGCGTCTGCGCCACCCCTCCTCTGATCAGGAGATCGCGATAGCGCGGCTCGGCGATCTGCGTTTCCGCGTCACCATGCGAGACGTCCTCGGCATTCCCCTCCGGCTGCCCGTCCGGGCTTGCCACCTGGAACGGGAGATCGCTCCGAAATGCAACCCCAGCCGCTACGTACGATCGCAGTTCCCGGTCCGAGAGAAGCGCATAGTAGTTCCCACTCGATTCCGCGCCTGCCATCACGCCGTCGGCGCTGGGCAGGAAGAGCGGGAAGGTGCCGACGCTCGGGAATCCGCGCGCGTCCAGCGTCTCAGCTCCGACAATGAGCAAAAAGAGCCCGAGCGCCACTACGCATACCCGAAGCCGAAGCACCCCGCGCGTCCCGCCTCTGCCTCCGTTGTATCCTGCTCGGTTGCGTCCAGGATACTCGCCTACCTTGGCTCCCGTGTCGCGTCTCGTTTCGGCTCCCGTATGGTATCCCGTCATTCCGACCCTCCCGATTCGGCGTTTGCCGGTCGTGCTGATCCCGATTCCACCGTTGAGACCGAAAGCCCCTCCACCTGATCGCGAAGCTCCCCGTAGACCAGCATGCTGGTAATGAGCACGCGTCCGGAGCTTTCGTCAGGCATCTCGATTTCCACCCGCAGCAGGTCCTGACCCGCCGAGACACCCGAAAGCTCGTCCAGGTCGATCCAAATCGTCTCCGGGAGATCGTGACGATAGGTTCCGCCCAGGATGCTTGCACGGGGCACTTCAGTGATCCGTCGATGCGCAGCCAAACTGGTCTCCGCGACGCCCTCCGATGTCTCGATGCGCAGCGCCGCGTCGAATGCCTCGGGGCTCTCCGCTTCTCCGTCACGATTCTGCGCACCGTCCGGAGTAGCCTCCCCGCCTGCCGGTATCCACGACAGAAGCGCAAGATCGATAGAGAGCGCATCGGCCACGAGCCGCGCGCCGCCCTCCGCTCCCGTCGACTCCCCGACGCCCGTCTGTTCCCCGGTATACTCCACCACCAAGCGGCTTCCGCCGGAGGTAGCGGCCGTTTCGGTCGGCCTCTCGGCGCCGTCGCCGCGCTCGTTACTCTCATCCGGGGCCCGCCGCCCTTCGGCGCCGTCACCCCCGGCGCCGTCATTTTGAGTGAGCGGCCCCTCATTTTGGGCACGCGACCTCTCATTCTGGGCGAGCGGCCCCTCATTGTGCGCTTCGCTGTGTTGCTCGTTGTGTTCGTCGTTGCTCTGCTCGGTGTTCCTGCCGTTGCCTGCGGCCGCTTCCCATTCCCACACGAGCCCGTACGTGCTCTGCCGGGCGAACTCGGAATGCTCCTCGCCCCAATCCTCGTCCCCGAGCCGCGCGGGCAGCTCCGCCCAGAAGGAGGCACCCGTGAGCTCGTTACGCCAACCAGGCAACGCGGCCGTACGGAAATCGGCGTCGTCCTGGAAGCTGTTGAGAATTACGGCGCCGGGCCCGCGATACTGCGTCCGGTACTCCGTCTCCGGGAGCCAAGCGGCCCCGAGTGCCGGATTCTCCAGCAGACGGCCGTAAGCCGGCTCCCGAGCGAATGCGAGCTCGACGAAAGCGGACATGAAGACCGAGGCTGCACGGAACTGATCCTCCGCTGAGAGGAGTGCGCCTGGTGGGCTCGGGCGCGGATCCTGTCCACGGGCCCACCGGCTATTGAATTGAGCGTGATTGGCTCCGTAGATCCACACGGTGTTGCGCGGCGCGCGTTCGCCGGTTTCGGGCGCGCCCTGCATTCGCGAGAAGAAGCGGAGTCCCATGTGCTGTGAAACGTCCCCGTCTTGAGAGCCGTGCAGAACAAGGAAGGCGACCTCGGGCGGGATCGCAAGCTCTCGCTCCGCCGGACGATACTGCCCCTCTACCGGGGCAATCGACACCACCCCCCGGATTGGAAGATCGTAATCGAGCTCGACCGTGCCGTCGTCCGGGTAGTAGTCCTTCTCGTTGAGTATGGCCGCCACCGCGGCGGCCTCTCCACCGCGCGAGTGGCCCATGAGCACGATTCGATCCGTGTCGACCCGACCCGCAAGCGGCGAACCCTCGTCTCCGTTCAGCCGCCCCATCCGTGCCGCATGCTCCAAGAGCAACACCGCGCGCGCGTCGTTCTCTCCGGTGTGCGGTCCGTTGAGGAAGTTCTGATCCACCGACACCACGATGCTCCCACGAGAAGCCAGAAGACGACCAAGGTAGTCGTATCCCCCTTCCGAAAACGCCCCGGGGTTGTGATTCCCGTGCACCACCAGAACGACGGGAAAGGGACCGGAGCCTTCCGGATGCCACACCATCCCGTTCACCGGGACCTCGGAGGCATCGAATCCCCAGAAGCTCTCATTCACGCCATCGAAGAACGGTGAGATATCGAATGGCTCGCTCTCGACCGCGGCATCGCGATACTCCGGCCGGCGCGGATTGTGCTCGCTGCCATAGCGGAACGTTCCGACCTGGTATGGCCCTTCTCGCGACGGGTCGGAAAGCGGCCGCCCCTCACCATCACGCACCACCGGCGCGTCCGGCTCTCCGGCAGCGGCGGCGGCTTGCTGAAAGCCGGACAGCTCAGCCCGGCGATCCGGAGTATCGAACCCGGCGCATCCCGAGAAAGCGACGGCGATTGCTCCCACAACGAGGAGCGCGCATGCGCGGCCGGTAACCCGTAGCGCTCGAATGGTGCCTCCTTGCCTGTCGAGCACAATGCCTCGAAACGTGTACATGCTCCCCCCTGAGAAGGCGGCCCGTGCCGCACGGGCATGACGCGCCCTTGGATCCGTTTCACAATCAGCCGCCGGCCGGCTCCGTTCGACCCGTTCTCCTTCGCCCGCGCCCTCCGCCGCCGCCCGTTGCGCCGCTGCGCCCGGATTTCCCCGAGCGCTCCGCCTCCACCGGTCTTCGGTCGGTCGTCTTGCCGGCACCTATCTGCCGAGTCTCAATACTACAACCAACCCGCGGCACGGTACCAGCGGACAGTCTCCTCCATCCCGACGGCCAGTGGAACGTTCGCCCGATACCCCACAAGCTCCCGTGCACGGCGATCGGAGCACATGGTGACTGCGCGGTACATCTCCCTGGCTTTGTCGATGTTGAAAGCGGGATAGTCTCCGCCGATGAGCCCGCCGATCTCGCTGAGCGCCCCCGCAACGGGAAGGACGGCACGCGGGACCGACACCGCCAGGATGCGCCGCTTCAGCGCCCGCTGGAGAGCCCGGCGAACCCCCAGCCAAGAGTAGTGCGCTGGTCCGTCGAGAAAGAGGGTGGCGCCCCGCGCCGCCCGTGACTCGGCCGCCATCTGCATTCCGGATACCAGGTCCGAGACGTGGACCAGGCTCAACGAAGGCCTTCGGAGGCTGCCCGGGACCGGCAAGATTCCCCCGCCGGCCCCTCGTATCGCAGCATAGATGTCGCGATCGCGTGGCCCATATACAGCCGGTGGTCGGACGATCACCGCTCCGAGGAGGCTTCGGAGTGAGCGGCCATCGTCCCCAAGCGGCATGCTGACCAGCCGCTCCAT
>PWGF01000133.1 GCA_003554375.1 Spirochaetaceae bacterium | reverse complement strand
CGATGAACGGATAGCGGCGTGTCCGGAGCACGCCCGCCTGAAAGGAGAAGAGGTCGAGCGCCGCGTAGCCGGCTGCGGTGATAATGCCGACCAGGAGGAGTATCCGGCTTAAGGTCGCGAGTGTCCCCAGAAAGGCAATCCCGCCGACTTCCAGACCGAAGGCGAAGGTAGAAGCGATCACCGCGAAAATCATGGGGAGGGCGTAGCCGACAGCCCGGCGAACCTTGGTGCGGAAATCTTCGATCAGAAAACTGTCGCGAATACGCTGTGTGTGGACCGAGTATTCCAGGAGCGTCAACGCCAGATAGTACAGAAACAGGGTCCACGTTACCACGAAGAAGAGCCCAGACTCGGTGGCCGCCACGTCCGGAAACTGCCAGACATATGCCGGAACTCCGGCAAGAGCGAAGACGATGACCGAAAGAAGCAGTATGCGTGGCCGTGGCCCGTACTCCGGACGCCCTTTTACCTCCCACCAAATCGGAAGTGAGAAGACGACTACCGCCACGTGTATGATGTGTCCTAGTTGCCCCATGGTTCCAGACCTCCTTCTTCGCGCCCGTCGGCTTCCCGCCGCTCGGTTCCATGTCGGGACCGTCGGCCTACGATCCTCATCCGTTCCCGGAGTGACCGATACTCCGACGCACGGGTAGCGACATCGTGGAGCGCGGCGTTCTTTCTCTCCAGGGTATCAAGAAGGGTTCGACATGCCTCCTTGAAGCTTTCAAGTTCGGTGGCTTGCGCGGCGGCTTCTTGACGAGAGTTGGCAGTGACGGTGTTGACGACCTCTACGGAGAGCAGCACTCCTTGCAGAGACCCAGCTACGGACATCAGTGCCTGTTTCTCTTCCGCGGTCTTTGCTCCCGCCGTCTCCGTCTCTTCAGCAGTTTGGCCTATTCTCTCTCGTAGGTCGTTGAGAAATTCGTCGATTTCGGTCAATGAGCGGTCGGTTTCCTGTGCGAGGTTCCTGATCTCCTTGGCGACCACCTCGAATGCTTTCCCGTGGGCACCGACACGGGCCGACACGATCGAAGCGTTTATCGACAGCACATGTATGCGCGACGATAGATCGCTCATCATGGCGACAACCTCGCTGATTCGCGCGGACTGTTCCGTCAGGTGGCGTGCATGCCCGAGTGAGCGCTCGAGACCCGAGTCTATCTCCTCGACCCCTTGTTGCAATCTTTCGGCAAGCTGGAAAGCCTCGTTCGCATTCTTAGAAACGTTATCAGACATGGCGTGCGCATGCGAAATCTGCTCGGCCATCTGACTGGCTCGGCTACGGCTCGATTCCAAGCGCTCCATGAGGTTCTGATCGAGCTGTGCCTCCGTCTTGCCGGTAGCTCCCGTTTGCGCTTCGTTGCCGGGGCCCCCTGATGCGTCCGTCTGCAATTCTGCCGTATTGGTTCGCGTTCGCTCCGCTTCCGGTGTCTCGGACCCCGCTCCGGCATGCTGAGCCGGCAAAATCTCA
This sequence comes from Spirochaetaceae bacterium, assembly GCA_003554375.1. Taxonomy (GTDB): domain Bacteria; phylum Spirochaetota; class Spirochaetia; order DSM-27196; family SKKC01; genus PWGF01. The sequence continues at coordinate 9,078 of PWGF01000133.1, read as the reverse complement.
GCGATACTCTCCAGTAGCGCGATAGCACGGTCGGTCAGCGCTGACAATTCCGACGAGTCTCCCACCTCCTCGGGGAGCGCGTCGGTCTCCGAACTCTCCCTGGTGGGCTCGTGTTTCGGCGGTTCTTCGGAATCCAGCGTCGGTTTGTCCGGGAAATCCGCCTCTAATGATCCTGCCGAGGTTCCGGCGTGGACCGGCTCGTGGATGTCGCGGGGTACAGCGAGCTCACTGCGGTCCCCCTGTCTCCGGGATGGCGGGGTGACAGCTAATCTTCGTACACTCATGAGACGTATGCGAACTCCCCCTGCGACTAGGAGTGTGGCAGCGCCCATGATCAATGCGAATTGGTCCCACAACAGCAACCGGGAAGACGCGATTGCGGTGACAAACAGTAGTACTAAGATCAGCCACAGTGTCCGCTCACGTATCATCGTTCACAACAGGCTTCCTTGACGATCTCATTCGATTTCTACGGTGCCGGGGACCAAGTAGGTCAGAGTGGGCAAGCTGGTAGCCTGCCATGTGGTGTTCTTGTTGTGGCGAATTCGGATGAGATAGCGTTGGTCCTCAGCCGTGGCCCCTAGTTTCATGATCCACTTGGAGAGCTCCTTTATGCCGCTGGAATTGAGGAAGGTGAGCTCGGTGAAGTCAACCAGGACTTCTTTGAGGTTGTTCTCCAAAGCCCCGTTGTGGACTCTTTCGAAAAGCGGGCCGAGTACCTCTCCCGGGTTCTCCATGTCGATGGACCCGGCGAAGCTTAGCGAGAGCTTGTCCGCCTCTTCTTCAGGGGTAATTGTCAACTTGTCCTGCTTGATCGGCTCGATTCCAAGGCTCATACGTTCTCCTTTGCATCTACATCCACGGTGAGGGAAACAGTAACGTAATTGTTATCGTCGGCGTGGAGCTCCATTTCTCCTCCGACCTCGTAACGGATTCTGGCGAGGCCGAGCTGGCTCAAGCCATCCGAACGGGTGGTAGCCTCCTTCATGAGCTCCAGAAAAGTCTCCAGCGGCGGACCGGAATGGACCCGTTCGAAGAACGTGCGGAGGCTGGCGACGGTCTCCGGATTACCCTGATTTGAAACACTCAAAAAGACCTTCTTGGCTTGGCCATCGATGTGCATCGAGATGTGGATCTCTTCGCCGTCGGAGTACTTGACCGCATTCTCCAAGAGCTCGCTAATGGCCATAGCGATCTGGTCCGCCTTGCTGTCGTTGGGGATGCTGATGGCGACGAAGTTCTGTACGTAGCTTCTGGTGGCGGCAATATACTTCCAGCGGGGACCAAACCGTATCTCCACGTGACCGCTTTGCATTGAATCCGACATTACTGCTCCTTAGATCGACGTAGTCTGGTGGCGGGGATGGATTGAGGACCGACTCCGCCTGCAGCTTCGGTATCTCTCGTTATAGGGCGCTTCCAGCAACCTTCGCCGAACAGACTAACTGTGTTTGCCCGAATGCGCAACTATGGGCGTCGGATTATGGACGGCACCTTCGCCGGTCTTGGCAGAACGCGGTGCGAGCGCCGAGGCGAAGAAAGCTTGCCGGAGAGTTGCAATTAGCATTAATAGAACAAATCAGCCCAAACATCGTCGGAGGAGCAATAATTGCATTGACGGGTATTGATACCAGGTATAGCATGGAATCACCAAGGACTAGAAATAGGAGTTCGGTGCACATGCCCGTTAGAATTGTCAAACTAGGTATAAGACGCACGTCGCGCAGGTGCAACGAATCCATGAACAAGATGTGACATCTTTGGGGATGTGATTGCAGGGAAACCGCCGGTCCGGATACCGAGCCGGTAGGTTGTAGACTTGACCGGTTGGCAGCGTTCAGCCGGTGATCATGAAGAGGAGGCGGGAGTTATGAGTGGTACGCGGAAGGCCGCTGCGCTGATCGTAGCGGCGGGAGTGTTGGTAGCCGGAGCGCTTTTCGCACGAGGCGCTGCCGAGGAGCCGGACAGACCGGTAACTGTTCGGCTGGCTACATGGGCGGGGGCGTCGGAAGCCAATGAGCTTCAAGAGATACTGGACGAGCTCAACGACGCTTCGGACCGGTACTATATCGAGCAGGAGTCGAGCCCGGCGGAGTACTACACGAACCTACTCACTCAGATCGCCGGCGGTACCGCGGCTGACATGTTCTGGCTGGATCAGGACAACCTCATCGACTTTGCGGCGCGGGGTGCGCTTCTCGATATCACCGACCGGCTCGCGGAGGATGAACGACCTGCGGCTAATACGAGCGCGTATTTCGATACCCCGATGGAGCGATACACCTACGAGGGACGTGTGTACGGACTGCCGTGGATCTCCATGCCGGTGGTTCTGTACGTGAACGTGGATCATCTGCGCGAGATCGGGCGGGATCCGGCGGAGGTGAACGGCTGGACATGGGAGGATTTCCGAGACGCAGCCATCGAGTTCACGCGTGATAACCGGGACCGCACTCCGTGGGATTCCGGCTTTGATCGGGATGAGATCGTGCGATACGGATTCTCGATGGTGCCCGGTTGGCCACCGATCCAACAGTGGATCTGGCAGGCAGGCGGCGAAGAGCTGACAGCGGACCTCACCAGCTCGCCGATTGATAGCGATGAAGCCGTCGCAGGGGCCGAGTTCATCTACGAGCTGTTGCACGAGTATCGCGTTGCTCCCCGCCAGAGCATGATCGACGACCGCGGGTTCGATCAGATGATGCGGGACGGACAGGTATCGATGTTCATGGGCGGAGGGGCCGACGATCTGGAGCGTAATGACGCCTACGACATCCGGGCGTTTGTGCTTCCGGAAGGGCCGGCCGGTACGCGCGACAATTGGGCCTGGATTGGGGGAATGTCCGTTTGGGAGGGGACGAATCATCCCGATGTGGCCTATGAAGCGTTCGTTGATCTGACGCAGGCAATCCACGAGTGGAAGGTCCCGTCTCCGCGAATCGAGCTGGCAAACGAACAGACGATCATCGAGCTCCAACCGCACAAGGAGCACTCAGCGGCCAGCATCATCGCGTCCCTAGAGCACATGCGCGCGCCGCACATCTTCCCAGGCTACAGTGAATGGGCAACCGTCTTCGGAGAGCGTTACGTCGACCCGATCGTTCGAGGGAATGACCTCCCCGGTGACATTGCGAGCGACGTGCGAGCACTGCTGGAGGCGGTTCTGGAAGACTATCGCTGAGTCCGGAGCCGCGAGAAACCGATGCCCGATGTGGTGCTTCGTGCACAGGCAAGGGATGCGCGGACAAGCTTGGCCTCCGGGCAAGATAACCGACGGAGAGGCGTAGCCGCGAGGCTCAACCGTGGCTACGCCGGTCGACCGGCTCGAAGACCGGCGGGCGAGAAAGGGGACGACGATGCAACCTCATGCTGCTACCGGGCTTCGGTTCGTGTTGGTCGTGATCGGCGTCATTGTCTGTATGACGCTGGTACGGCGCGGTCTCATGGCGCTCGGGATGAGACGGGAGGCTGCAACGGGCTTCTCGCTGATTACGCCCTGGCTGTTGGGATTTCTTGTCTTTACATCCTTCCCTATGGTGGCCTCGCTCTATCTCAGTTTCTCGAATTACGACATCTTCCGTTCCCCGGAGTGGATTGGCCTTGATAACTACCGGCGCATCTTTACCCGGGATATCGATTTCGTTCCCGCGATTCGCATAACGTTGCTCTACGGGTTTCTGAGTGTGCCCATCGGGGTGGCGGGGTCGCTTTTGGTGGCGCTCCTGTTGGCAAACGACCTCAAGGGTATCGGTACGTACCGAACGGTCTACTACCTGCCTACCGTGCTCCCGGAGGTAGCGGTCGCTCTCCTGTGGCGCTGGATATTCAACCCCCAGGCGGGACTGCTCAACCGTATTCTGCTCCCGGTCTACCGATTGCTTGGCATGTCGCGACCTGACTGGTTTGGCGACGTGCCCTTTGTGCTCCCGGCCTACATCATTATCAGTCTGTGGGGAATAACCGGGGTGAACATGGTCATTTTCTTGGCAGCGCTCAAGAACGTGCCCGGTCACTTGTACGAGGTTGCGCTCATAGACGGGGCGGGAAGCTTTCGAAGGTTTCGGAGTATCACCATTCCCATGATCAGCCCGGTGATCTTTCTCCAGGTTGTGCGCGGCATAATTGGGGCGCTTCAGATCTTCACGGTGTACGCCTTTACCCAAGCGACGCCGCGTGCCGGTAAGTTCATGAGTTTCTACATCTACCAGACCGGCTTCCAGCAGTTCCGCATGGGGTACGCGAGTGCGCTTGCCTGGATTCTCTTCGCAATTATTCTGATGTTGACACTGCTGGTGCTTCGCTCCTCGGAGATGTGGGTGTACTACGAGGGGGAGAAGAAGTGAAAAGCCTCGGAAATAGACCGCTGGATAAGCCGGTTGCGACGGGAGCCGCGGGGGGAGGGCTGGAGTGGTGGAAGACGAGACGGACCCGCGACCGGGTTCTTCGCGTCGTCTCGTATCTGGTGGTGACCGCCGGGGCGGTCGTGCTCGTGATGCCGTTCCTGTGGATGATCTCCAGCTCGCTCAAGCCGGTTCACGCGGTGTTCGCCGCGCCTCCTCAGTGGATTCCGGATCCGATCATGTGGAGCAACTACATCGAAGCATGGCGGGCCATGCCGTTCACTCGTTTTCTCATCAACACCGTCTTCATAATCGCCCTCGGCATGACTGGGGAGATAGCAAGTTGTACGGTTGTAGCCTATGGATTTGCTCGATACCGCTTCCCGGGACGTACGTTCCTGTTTGTGGTTCTGCTGTCGACTATGATGCTCCCGTACGTCGTTACGCTCATTCCTACGTTCCTAATCTGGCGGTGGCTCGGGCTCATCAACACCTTTGATCCGTTGGTTGTAGGGGCTATCTTCGCTTGGGGCCCGTTTCACATCTTTCTTCTCCGGCAGTTCATGCTGACCGTGCCGATACAGATGGAGGAGGCGGCTATTGTCGACGGGGCGAACACGATGGAGCGGTTTGCGCTGATCATGCTTCCGCTCATCCGCCCCGCTCTCCTGGCGGTAGGGGTGTTCACGTTTCAGGCGTTCTGGAACGATTTCTTGGGGCCCTTGATCTATCTGAACGACATGCGCAAATACACGTTGAACCTCGGCATGTATTTCTTCCTGGGCGGGCCTGCCGAGCCGCCACAGTGGCACTACTTGATGGCTATGTCTACGTTGCTGGCGCTTCCCGTGTTGCTGCTGTTCTTCGTAGCGCAGAGATACTTCATCGAGGGGATCACAATCACCGGGCTGAAAGGGTAACCGTTCCGAAAGGGGGAACCGTGCATGATAGGAAACTCGAACGGTGATCCGGCGGCGCCGCCGTTTGTCGTACAAGAGACGCACCTCGGACCCGACTATAGTCTCGTGATCGCGCGCTGCTTCGGCGTGAGCCAGGCTAGGGCAGAGGCGGTCTCGGAGCTGATCTCGGCGATGGACGGCGTCAAGGTGGAACGCGCGCTGGCCGAGACTACGCAACGCTTCCGTGGCCGGCATTCGAGCGTCGAACAGACGTGGTTGGAGCATGCTGCCCGCGCAGCCGCGTACGTGCCGGAGACGGCCGCGTGGAGCGATCCCTTCCGGAAGCTGCTTGGTGCCTGTTTTACCGCGGAGTACTCAGTTGCCGCGGCGGCCTTGTTCAACCCTTCACTCTGTTTGTTCCCCGAACCGGATGCGGAAGAAGAGCGGACGGGTCGAAGACGAGCCGTGTTGAGCGTACGTGCTACAGGGGAGGGACATATCTCAAGCCTCATGTTCCGCGGTGTCGATATCGAGGTCGATGGAAGCGTGCGAATCGAGGATCCGGTCACTCCACTCTCCACAGGCGTCGTAACGGAGGGCACTGCCGACGAAGGGTATTGGGTGTGCTTCCCGCCGAAAGTCCCGCTGGCGGCTCGAGTGATTTTCCCTTACGCGTCTGATGAAGTGCAAGGGTTGGAGGACGCGAGGTTTGTGCGATACGAGGACGATGCGGGTGCCGTTACTTACTTCGCTACCGTCACGGGCTATGACGGGAGAAATATCACGCCCAAGATGATCGAAACAGTTGACTTCCGATGCTTTCGTGTCTTCCCATGCACCGGGCAGGCCGCCCGGAACAAGGATATGGCACTCTTTCCTCGGCCTGTTGGTGGCCGATACGCAATGGTGTCACGCCAGGACGGCCGAAGCATCTTCATCATGTACTCTCAATGTCTCCACCGGTGGGACCGGGCCGAGCTGCTTCGTGTTCCCCACGAGGAGTGGGAGATGGTCCAGATCGGAAGCTGTGGCTCTCCCATAGAGCTGGAGGAAGGATGGTTGTTGCCGATCCACGGTGTGGCGCCGTTCCGGCGTTATGCGATTGGGTTCTATCTTCTGGATCTCGATGACCCGGGCCGGGTCATTGCGGCGACGCGCACGCCGCTCCTGGAGCCGCAGGAAAACGAACGTGACGGCTATGTCCCGAACGTGGTCTACTCGTGCGGCGGTGTGTTGCACAACGGCCGCCTAGTTCTCCCCTATGCCGTGAACGACACAGCGGTACGGGTTGCCGGCGCGAGGGTCGAGGACATCCTGGCGCAGCTGACTCCGGTGTGACAAGCGCGCGTGCCACTTGGCTTGCGTGGGTCCGGGCTCGCGGGACGGACGCGGGAGCGCTGGGCTACTCCTCCGGAAGCGATTCGCCGAGGTAGGCGTGAATGAGCTCCGTGGCCCGCTCAGCCTCTTCTTCCGGCACGAGAATACGGTGTCCGGACGACATCGTATCGAATGGGCCCGGCGCTCCGGGGAGGCCAAAGAGATGTTGCGTTACATCCATCTTAAGGAAGTGCTTAATTCCGTTGCTCTCCAGGATGCCGGCCGCTTGTTGGGCGTTGACTTCCGACCCGGTTACATAGACCTCAACGCTGTTGTCCGCCATGTAGTCCCTCCCGTTACTCCTTGCTCCTATATATCAGCCGAAAGGGAGCGGCTACAAGCGGCCGGCTACCGACTTACCGTCGCTTCGTCAGATAGCGCCATCCCAGCGGCGGGACCTCAACGCTCTCCTGGAACGTTTCGGCGGTCCGCGCGTCCTCCCACGATCCTCCCGGAAGAGCGTGAGTCTTCACCTGCTCTGAGGAGTTGTTAAACAGCGCAACAAGCTTCTCGCCCGTGCCGGGCTCACCGCGGGTGAAGGCAAGGAGCGACTCTTCGGTCTCGAAATCACGGATAACGGCTGAGTCCAACGCGTCCAACCCGTGCTTGAGCTCCGCCAGCTCCTGGTAGAACTCCACGGTGGGCTCGTGCTCCTCGCCCCACTGAATCGGATAGCGGTGGCGGTCCTGGTTCTGGCTACCGAGGAACCCCATCTCATCACCCATGAAGGTGACGGGCATGCCGGGAAGCGCGTAGAGCATTGCCGCTGCAAGACGTTGTCGCTCTCGGGCTTCTCCAGGTGGATCTTCGCCGAGCTCTCCGCCTCCCATGGCGGTGAGCAGCCGCTGGGTGTCGTGCGAGGTGATGATGTTGAACTGCATGCCCGTGGCAGCCTCAGGATAGTCGGCGTAAACGAGCTGCATCTGGTGGGCCGCCGCGTGGGCTTGCTGGTTGCCGGCGGCGTAATCCTCGATTGCCTGTTGACCGACCGCGTAGTTCATGAGCGAGTCGAACTGATCGCCTTGGAGCCAAGTGGCGTCGCGGCCCCAGATCTCACCAACGATGTACGCTTCCGGATCGACCGAGCGAACTTCCTCGCGGAGGGCGGAGAAGAACTCTTCCCGGTTCACGATCTCATTGGGAACGTCGATTCGCACGCCGCTGAAGCCGAACTCCATCCAGTAACGAGCCGCCTCCATGAGATGGTCGAAGACGTCCTCGTTGCGAGTCTCGAGCTCCGGCAGACTTCCGAAGTCCCACCAGCTCTCGTAGTGTTCCGGGTTTCCTGCCTCAATCTCCGTCCCCGGCTCTACGGTGAAGCGGAACCAGTCCCAGTATTCGGTTTCGTAGCCTCCTTCGGCGATCGCTTCCTGGAAGGCCCAGAACCCGACGCCGACGTGGTTGGGCACGAAGTCCCAGATGAGGCGGATGCCACGCGCCTCGGCCTCAGCCACAAGCTCTTCGACGGTCTCTTCGTCGCCGAAGTTGGGCGCTACCTCCATAAAGTCGACGGCGTCGTAGCCGTGTGCGGAGCCGGCGTTGTTGATCGGATTCAAGTAGACGAAGGTGACGCCGAGCTCCTCTAAGTAATCCAGCTTCTCAATGATCCCTTCGAGATCGCCGCCGAAGTATTGGTGAGTCCCGTGGAAGTCGGTAATCTCGTCGTCGTCCCATGCGTCCATGATCATCGGCGGGCCGTCCCAGTCCACGTGGTCAGGGTGTTTGTAGTTCCATGCCTCGTCTTCCAGGGCATACTCTACGAGGTCCGGGTTTGCGTTGTTAAAGCGTTCCGGGAAGATCTGATAGCCCACCGATTCACCTACCCAAGCGAGCTCCTCGAACGGCTCCTCGGGAACGTCGAACGGTCCGTGGCGCTCAGTCTCGCCCTGGGCGTCAACAACGACGATGTCGTAACTGTCGACTGTAGCTCCAATCGAAGCTCGCCAAACTTCGCGGTTGCGATACTCCAGTTGACGGTTCATGGGCACGAGTACATCTGCTTCGGTCACGAGCACCGCACGATCGACGCTCTCTTGAAGCGCCTCGAAACGGACCGACAAAGACCCGTCGGCTATCGATACGTCGGCCGGGTTGTCTGGGTCATGGCGGAACCCGACCTCGAACGGGTCCTCCTCGGGCGGCGTTTCACAAGCCGCTAGGATGAGCAGAAGGCCGACGGCAAGAGCTGCGAATCGCCGTGCCGTTGTGATTCCGGTGGTCTCCTTCATGGATGGTCTCCTTGCTTGGCGCACCTCCCGCCGCAGGGAGGCGCCCCGGTGTAGGTTTGTTTTCTCCCGGTCGGCGGCACGAGGGAGTCACGGAGCACTTCCCCGTCTCCCGCCCCGCTCAACGGCGGAAGCGAATCAAGGCAATTCGGCAACTAAACCGGTTTTCTGCCTCGATTCTACAACCCTACCAGCGCTCGCGTCTCCGCGCAAGGATGCTACTATGATCCGGTGTCG
>PWGF01000062.1 GCA_003554375.1 Spirochaetaceae bacterium | reverse complement strand
GGGGCGGGAGAAACGGCCTCCGACGAAGCACGGAGCTTCTTCGAGCTAAAAGAGAGTGGTTTTCGCTCTACGCTCGATCTGAACCTTCTGGGCACGGTCCTTCCAAGCCAGATTATCGGCAAAGCCGTCCGGGACTCCGGCGGCGGGACTATTCTGAACATCGCCTCGATGACCGCCTTGAATCCGCTAACAAAGGTCGTAGCCTATTCCGCCGCAAAGAGCGGAGTGGCTTCGCTTACCAAGTGGCTCGCCGTACACCTCTCAAAGTCCAACATCAGAGTCAACGCCCTTGCGCCCGGCTTCTTTCTGACCGAGCAGCTTCGATTTCTTCATATCGACTCGGATACCGGGGAATACACCCCGCGCGCGAAGACTATTCTTGCACACACGCCTCTGGGACGATACGGCATGCCGGATGATCTTCTCGGCGCTACCGTCTGGCTTCTTTCAGACTCGGCATCGTTCGTCACCGGCTCCATCGTGACGATTGACGGTGGTTTCTCGGTCGCTACGATATAGCCTCCGCTTACGAAAGACGAATGGGTCGACTGATTCGCGGGTCCGGTTCGTCGTCGCGGCGTTTCGGGCGGCGAGGATTGCGTAGTATCACAGGGAGAGGCCCACCTTTCGTTTGAACTCATGGACCCTGCTGCGACTCACGAACGCACGCTTTCCGCCAGGCAGCCCAACCGTCAGCTTGCCCTGTCCCCACGGTATAACTTTCTGTACGCGATCCAGATTCACAATCGCGTTCCGATGCACCCGGAAGAAGCGCGCCGGGTCCAGCTGTCCCTCCAGGTGGGTAAGGGACGCGTCGACGATGTAGTGCTCGTCGCCCGAGAGGAGAAACACGAGCCCTTCGTCCGCCTTGAAACAGTCCACCGAGTCGACATCCACTACTCGGTACGTGAATTTGTCCTGAACGCAGATTCGTTGAAGGTACCCCGTAGTCTTTCGGTACTCCTTGAGCAACTCCTCCAGCTGCGCATTCCCCGCCGCTGGGCCCCCGATCTGCGCGATAGCCCGCTCAACTGCCTCACGAAGTCGAGCTCGTCCATACGGCTTGAGCAGATAGTCGATAGCGTGCAACTCGAACGCCTGAATCGCATACTCATCGTACGCCGTAGTAAAAATGATGTGCGGCTTCTCCTCGAGCTGTTGGATGACCTCGATCCCGTTCAGACGCGGCATCTGCACGTCCAGAAACACGAGGTCCGGTTTCTCACTGCGCAGCGCGTTGAGCGCCTCAATGCCGTCCGCCGCCTCCCCCACGATCTCGAGCTCTGCATGCTCTTCTAGGCTGCTCCGTAGCCGACGACGCGCGGGAGCCTCATCCTCCACGAGAAGCGTTCTCACCAGTCCTGGCTCGCTCATACCCCCCTCCTTATCGCCATGCGTCGTCCTGCTTCCCTGGCAAATGCTCCGCCTAGTGGTATTCACGGCCGGCTACGCCGGGGCATCCGTGACACGCCGCCGTCTCCGCATCTCACTTCAAACCGGAATCCGGATCTCCGCTACCAGACCGTGAGGAGTGTTCGTCCGGAAGCGTATCTGACGCCCGTACAGCGTTTTGAGACGGTGGTTGACGTTCTTGATCCCGGTTCCGCCGCTGTGCAAGAGCTGTTCATGATCCACCTCTTCAGTCCCCTGGTCGGCGACTTCCACGTTCAGCGTACCCTCCCCCCGGTACGCTCCAATCGAGATCGATACGGCGCCGTCCGCGTCCGTCCCGTAGCGCACCGCGTTTTCCACAAGCGGCTGGAGGAGCATCGGCGGGAGCTGCCGGTGTTTCACATCGTCCTGGATCTTCCACTCCACTTGCAGGCGCCGGCCGTAACGGAGTCGCTCGATATCCAGAAAACGCTGGACGTGGTTGAGCTCCTCCTCGAGCCTCACCCGATCGCGCTTGGTCGCAACCAAGGCGTACCGAAACAGGTCGGCCAGCTTCTCGACTGTGGCAACCGCATCCTCAGGGTGTGTTTCCGCCAGATGGGCAATGGTGTTGAGCGTGTTGAAGAAGAAGTGGGGGTTGATCTGGGCTTTCAGAGCCTTTAGCTCCGCGACCATCGCTTGCGTACGGAGACGCTCGCGCTCGCGCTTCGCCCGGGCCCGCCACGACTCGTTCGATATGAGAAACATGATCTGGTTTCTATGGGCTTCCGCTCGAGGGAGAAGGCGAGCGTTCAGCTTCACCGGGATCTCGCAGTCACGAATCCCCGTAAGGTTCGTGTAGAGATTGGTTACGTTCTCTCCTGCAAGCACTCTCCGGTGTATATCGCGCAATTGGTCGACGACGGTCCTGCAAACCAACGCTCTCCGCGATTCATCCGCCTCCTCGATGCCGAAGAGCTTCACAAACTCCGTGTTCGTCTCCAGAACTGCCTCAGTCTCGTCGACGACAAGGACCGCCTCGTCCACGGAATCGAACATGCTCCGGAGCGTTGTGATCTTCTCGTGGATCACTGCGGACATGACGTTGAAGTTGTGGGCCAGCACATCCGCCTCGGAGCGTTCCTGGATCTGCTTCCCATACTCTCCATCCCGAATCCAAGCGCTGGTATGGGCGAGCTCGCTGAGATACCCGGCAATCTCGTCGAGTGACCGCCCGACAATGCCGCTCCGCGGGAACTGCACTGCGTCATGCGATATCTCACCTCGTGCCAGCCGCTCGACTCGCTCCGAAAGGTCCGTGTAGTGCTCGATCAAATGCTCGACCGTGTGGGACAGCACCCGCACCTCATCGTCCTCTTCGCCTATACTGGGCGCACCGGTACGGCCGATGAAGCTTTGTAGCTTCTGTGCGACCCCGATTACGGGCTCTGACAACGAGTGCGCAAAGCGCGAAGCAGTCACAATGCAGATCACCAGGAGCACAAGGAAGAATGCGAATGCGAATATCCGCTCTACCACAACAACCCGGTGCTGCACTTGTTCGGCGAACCCCAGGATCACATCGAACAGACTATCGACAGTCTCGCCGTAGATCGGGAAGAACTCGACCTCGCCGGTGAGCTCTTGAATCGCATGCGCTCGTCTCCGAGCCTCCAGAGTGTCCTCATCCAGTAGCTCTCGCCACAGAATGCTGAAACGCTGTAGCCCCGGCTGCTCGCGGACCATCTCTTCCACTCTGGCGAACTCTGGCCGTTCCACCGCCATCTCAATCCGCACAAGGTGACGGTCCGCCACCTTCCAGATACCCGCGAGGTTGTCGAATAGAGCCTCGAAACGAGGAGGATAGTAGTACCGTCCTTGAACCTGCTGTTTGGTCTGATTCAACTGATAGTCGAACGAGTCTCTTCTGGCGAGCAGTTGGTCGTACGCGCGCCCCTCGTCCCAGTTGATGAGCAAGTTACTGAGCGAGATTTGCACCCTTTCCCACGTATTTCTCAGACGCAGAATTGCGTTCACGTCGCTTTGAACGTTTAGTCGAACCGCTCGAGTGTACATCGAGACACCGACGTACGATAACACCAGAGCAATAAATACCACATACGTAAGAAAAATCCGTCGCTTGATCGTCAAGACTCTTCTTCCTCGATGATTCCGTCCAACTCCGCGGCTGCACTCTGAGCCGCCTCCACCACGTTGTCGTCGAGAATCGCGGCCACGATAGCGCGACCGACGACTTCGCGCGCCGCATCCACGTTTATGATCGGGGGATTCCATTGCCAGTCAGCCGCCGCATAGCTGGCCATGGAAGCCTCCGCCCACGAAGAAGATGGATCCTGTTGCTCCCAGATACTCTCTCGTGCGGACGGTATGCCCCGCCGGTGAGCTTCCGCGGAAATCTCCCTTCCGGTTGCCCACTGTATAAACAACCAACTCGCCTCCAGGGCCGGCGATTGGGAGGAGACGGCCAATCCCCAATGCGAGATATGAGGAATCCTGCCGGCGGGCCCTTCCGGAATCGGGGCATAGCCCACCCGATCGTGCACATTGGAGCGGTCAGCATCCTCGTAATCAGGCCGGAAAACGTTGGCATCGTAGATCATCGCCGCCCGCCCGGACGTGAAGAGCGACACGCTTTCGTACCAGCGGTTGCGGACGGCATCTCTGGGCCCGTAATTGCGCAACAGCCCTCCGTAGAACCTCAGCGACTCAATCGCCTCCTCCGAGTCGATGGCTGCACGACCTTGGTCATCCAGCCACTCGCCCCCGAAAGAATAGAGGAAATCGGCCCACTGACTGGTAGCGGCGGCGCGATTACCGCGTAGGGTAATCCCGTACACCTCACCGTCCGTTCCCTCGTAGACCGTTCGGGCGGCTTCTTCGAGCTCTCCCATCGTCTCCGGTGGTGAAAGGTCGAACCGCTCGAACAGCTCCTCGTTATACGCCAAAAGCGACGTCTCCAAAAGAATCGGCATCGTGTACTGCTTGTCGTCGCGTGCGCCTGCTTCCAACACGCCTTCATAGTAGTCGTCTACCTCATATTCCGGCGCGGTGATGCTGTCGTCAGCCAGAAGATCGTCGAGCGGCTCTACCCAGCCTTCCGCCACGTACGCCGACAACGCCTGCCCCGGCATAATCATAAGGACATCGAAGTCACTGACGCCGGACATCATCTCTACGCGCCGCTTGGCGCGAAACTGGTCCTCAGGATAGACCTCAAACCGGACGGTTATTCCCGTGTTCTCTTCGAACTCCTCGAGCCGGTCCTCCACGATCTCTACCCACGGATGGTCATTGGCTATCACGTCGAGCTCCGTTCCGGCGTGACGAGCCCAGTAGAAATCACCGTCACGGGACGCGGACGACTCGCCGATCTTATCCGTCCGGCCGCCCGGCTTCCAGGGCTCCTCCTGCTCGTCCGGCCCTTCCTGCTCATCCGGCTGCTCCAAAGCTTGCGCGGGGCGATCGGACGGTTCTCGCTCGGGTCCGTGGACCCAGCCCTGCTCATCGGCCGGCACTTCCTCCGCGTCCGCCGCGCCGTCCCTCAGCGGCAGCCCGCCCTCCCATTCGGCCACACAGGAGCACGCGCTGATCACGCTGAGACACAGCCCCCCCGTGATCGTCCTCACTACGGCAGCCTTCGAGAATCGAAGCTTTTCCCGACCCCGACGAGCGAAATACATGGAAGCGGCTCCGCCTTTCCCCTGCCATTATGCAGGCAATCCAGCCGTTTCGAAAGGCGCAACTCATGAGTGGCAGTATTCCGAGATGAGTGGTCATATAGCGGCATGAGCGGCGGGAGATGACTATGAGAACCGGGACACGCCAACCGACACGCGGGACCAGATAGGAAATCGAGGACACCCCTTACACCTCTCGTCAGCGCAGCTAGGCCATTTTCTGTTATTCGCCACGGGAACGCCCTCCCCCGTCCAGGCCGGATAGCTTCCCGGCTTGAACACGAGGGCCAAAACACATTCACCCACTCACTCAGCTCAATTCCGGGCACGCGCGCTCTCGGTGGAAAACCGCACCGGCACGAAGCCGCGCTCGTTCAAGAGCGCTTCAAAAACCGCCGGCTCCGCCGCTACATGAGCTGCACCGACCGCCACGAATACCCGTTCGATTTCCGGCTCGTCCTCCAGAAGCTCTTCGACGCGATCCGCCCAGAGCTCCTCTCGCCGGACAAGAACAAGCTCGAAGCGTTCCATCCACGCATCTTCCATCTCCGCCGGTATCGACTCTCCCAAGAGGTGGTATCCGGTCTGGGTATATTCTCCGAGTCCTCCACGGGCCCAATTCTCGATGCGGTTCCGCATATGACGACGGTTAGCCTCAGCCAGCCGCTCTTCGTCGGCATCAATGGTGGAGGTGAAGGCCACGTATTCGACGTAGTTGCTCTGTTCAGCCTCCGCCCACAGCTCCGCTACGTCCTCCCATTGCTCGAGATACCGCAGCTCGACGCCGATCCGTCTCGCTTCGTCCACAATGTACCGATCCATACCGCTCGCCATTTCCAGCTCCCTGGCGTCACGCCGAAACGAGCGCAGCTCGTCACGCGCCGCCCACGGCCGTAACCCCAGGAACTCATCCAGCCCGGCGCCAGGCGTCAGGTCGAACCGCTCCGCAAGCCCCTCGGTAATCGCTCGGCGAGTCTCCAGGTCTCTCTGCAACAAATAGTACCGGAGAGACGGGCGCCCCTCATTCGGCGCCGCTTCCCGGTATTGGCTCCGCACTGCCGCTCCAACCAAGAACTGTTCAAACGCGTCCATGAGCAGGACGTCGCTTTCCACGAGCACCACATCAGCTTCTTCCAGATCACGCCTTACGTCTTGAGGCAGGTAAAGCAGCTCGTCCGAATGCTGCTCCGGAACTGAGTGCACGGTGCCGAGAAGAGATATGTCCCGCTCTCCATCAGTGAGACGCACGTACGGTGGACGCACTTCGTCAGGCAGATCCAGCTCGTAGGGAGGGGCGCCGGTATCTTCATCCCCCGAAGCGCTCGACGTGGCGCATGTTCCTAAGATCAAGAGAACCGGAAAAAGCAGCACCCCGGTGACAAGGTACCACCTTCGGCCGCTTGACTGTGGGAGTATCCGGCAAATCAGAGCGCCCGCAGGGCCCCTTCCGGGCTGCCGGTCTCCAACACACCCGCATGGCTTCTCGGCGACCTTCCACCTCTTAGTCCGGTACAAGGTCCGGTTATCGTCACTCCCTCTCATCGCTAGGACAACCACAGCAAACCTTGCTCGTTACGCCGTCGCGCGCTTCCGTGTGCCCCATTTCACATCACCAATCACCGATTACTATGCGCCACGCATCTCCTGAACATTAAGCGCTTCGAGCCATGAGATAGTAGTCTGTGCCGTGCGGAGCCCATGCGCTTCTTGGCCGGTGTCTTTCGTAACGAGTACACCCGTCGCCGGCGCATGCGCTTCTTGGCCCCGGAGATGCCACAACGCGGCAATCGACTGAGGCAGGAGCGAGTCCATGCTTGAACGGTTGAAACAGTTACTTGCTCAGGCGGGACGCAGAGCCCATCCCCGTCCCGACGAGTCCATCCCGGTTACAACCGGAGGCGGCGACCACGGGCGATCGTCGCTCTTCAGCGGCGAACGGTACTTCAAGGACGAGCTCGTCTTCGAAGCGCTCGGGGACCTCGACGAGCTCAACTCATGGTTGGGGATCGTGCGGCGCCGGCTGGAGAGCCGGCCGCCAGGCGACTTTGTTCCGAAGATTCAGACGAAGA
The DNA here is from genome assembly GCA_003554375.1 of Spirochaetaceae bacterium. Lineage (GTDB taxonomy): Bacteria > Spirochaetota > Spirochaetia > DSM-27196 > SKKC01 > PWGF01. Next base: position 3,477 of record PWGF01000062.1, on the reverse strand, counting down.
TCGGAACCGTCTGTGCGATCGTCGCTACATCCCCAAACGCGTCCCAGTTCAACGAAATCCCGAAGGTTGAGGAGCAGCAGATCCGGAAGCTGGAGGAAGCACAGTCCCGCCTTCGCGAAACCGCCAGCATTCCTGCCCGTTTCATCACACCCGGCGAGTTCGAGGGAGTCCCTGAGATCGATGTTGCCCGTGCGACGGCTCGGCGGGCAGAGCGCCGAGTGGTACACGTGATACGCGAGACCGGCCGTCCGGACATCGAAATCCGGCACGCGCAAGCATATCTCAATCGCGTTTCCGACTATCTTTCTGTCTTGGCGCGTGCGGTAGAGCAGCGGCGGCACTAGGAACGGAACGCAAACCGGCTTCGCCCTGAACGTGCGACCGTTAGCCCGGACCACGCCCGCCAAGAGATGAACTCGCCGCTCCACCGGTCCGGTTGCCGCCGCGATTTCAGTATCCGGACCCCGAGCGAGAGCACGTCGAAACCGGTGCAGACGGTTCTACATTTCGACCCGAGAATTGATCGCGATCAATGACACTTGGCGCGATCACCTTTAATGTGTCTTAATGTGTCCGCGTACACGTAGTCTTGAGATTGTAAGGGAGGTACATATGGTTTTAGATTTCAGTAACAAAACTCTCGGTATATTTATGGTCGCATTATTTCTGACTCTTCTCGCGGCATCGGTGGCGTTCGGCGAAGGTCAGCAGGAGGAGCCGGCGCCGGCGGATTCTGTGGACGACCAGGACGTAGTCGAGATCACTAGCCGACGCGGCGACGAGTTCACGTTCGTGTTCGACCCGGTGGGTGTCCATATCGAGCCCGGCACCACGGTTCGCTTCGTCGTGGACGAGGCCTCACACACGGCAACAGCATACCACCCCGATAACGGGAAGAACTTGCGTATACCGGAAGGTGCCGAGCCTTGGGATTCCGGAACGATGGCGCCCGGCGATGTCTATGAAGTCGAGTTGACCGAAGAGGGTGTCTATGACTACTACTGCGAGCCTCACGAGCACCTTGGGCACGTTGGCCGCATCGTAGTAGGAGACCCCGACGAATCTCCTGCCGTAGATCCAAGCGATCTACCGGGTGACGCTCCCGACGCCATTCCCAGCGTTGAAGAAACCGTGGAGAACGGCTACGTCCCGGCGAACTAGTCCGAGCTCGTAGAGTCTGCGAACAACCGCATGAAGGCGCCGTCGCCCTCCAGGCGGCGGCGCCTTGACCGGATCTCTCCCGGCAGGTCTCTACAACCCGGGTTACCGTCCCGCTCTCGTCTTCGCCTTTCGCCCTGCGCCCCGTACTCCACAAACAAGCATATGAGCCCACGAAAATCCATGCAGCGCGAGTCTACCCACGGGCATAATTGGTTGCCTGGATAGCTCGTTTGGCGGCCAGGTGGACTCGCATAACGCATTCACCCCCCCACCGACACCGCAAGCAGGCACGAAGGAAGGTACCGGAAGATGATCCATGTCCACCGACCATCGGAAGCTGATGCAGAGGAAGCCGTACTGCACCTTCGCAGCCGCGGATTTAGCTATCTCATAGGAGTCAATCACGGGTTTCCCCTCACCTACTACTGTGGTCCTCCCTTACCCGAGCGCATCCCGAATCCGGATGAACGAGCACTGCTGTTCTCGGGCCGCCCGGCCCCGGGTGCCACAGAAACAAGCACGATAGAGCCGGCGGATACCGGATCATCACCCGAAACCGCCCGCGGGAACCGCTCAAACAGTACCGGCGACGATCTCTCGACGAGTTCCGATTCGGCTGCCCCGTGTTCGGAAGGTCCCCGCGAAAGGGGCGAAACACCGCTCAGTCACCTGACCTTGCGACATGAGTACCCCGGCTTCCTTGCAGGTGACACGCGCCCCGGTGCTTATCGGCTCCGCTTCGCAGACGGGACTTCGGCCTGCACCCCCCGCTTCGCCGACCTCGCGACCGGCTCCGGCGCACTCCACGCGCCCGGGTTACCCTCGCTCCGAAACGGTGCCGCCTCTGCCCTGGGCGCTGCCTCTGCCCCGGCCGCCTCTGCTCCGGGTGCCGCCTCGGTTCCAGGCGCCTCCGACGTCACCGGCGCCGCCTCGTCCGGTGAAGCCGCCCCGGTAGTTGCGGAGCCGGTGCCGGCGCCTGACACAGCCGGGGCCGGCGGCCCCCCTGTGACAGCCGAGGCCGAGTGGGCCCGCATTCGCCTGACGGACGAACGCCGGGCTATTACGATCGACCTCTACTACGTACTCTTCCCCGAAGTCGACGCGCTCGTTCGTTTTACGCAGATCCACAACGCAGGGACGGAGCCGGCCGAGCTGCTCGAGGCGGCAAGCCTTGCCGTCGACCTTCCCGAAGGGGAATACGAGGTTCTCCATCTTGCCGGGGCGTGGGGACGTGAGCGGATTCCGTACCGCCATTCTCTCCCCCACGGAGCCTTCGCTGCGGAATCGGTCGCCGGGCGCAGCGACCACGCCCATTCGCCGTTCCTGGCAATCTGCGATCCGGCGGCCACCGAAGCCACCGGCCGGGTATGGCAATACGCCCTCGTGTACAGCGGGAACCATCGAATGCGCGTGAGTCGCTCACCGATGGGCGCCGTCCGCGTGACGGCTGGCATTCATCCGGACGGCTTCCGTTTCCTGCTCCGCCCAGGAGACACCTTCACCACCCCGCAAGCACTCTTCACGTTCTCCGAACACGGCTTCGAGGGCGCTTCTCACGCCATGCATCGCGCGGTGCGCCGGCACCTGATACCGCCGCAGTGGCGCGCCCGGGGGCGCCCAGTGGTCCTCAACACCTGGGAAGCCTTCTATTTCGATGTCGACGAGGACAGGGTCCGCGATGTGGCACCACATGCGGCGCAGTTGGGAGCGGAGGTAGTCGTCATAGACGACGGGTGGTTCGGCGCTCGAAACGACGATACGAGCTCTCTCGGCGACTGGCACGTCAATCCGCAGAAGTTCCCAAACGGCCTCGCGCCATGCGCCGCAGCGCTCGAAGAGCACGGGCTCACGCTCGGGATCTGGATGGAGCCGGAGATGATCTCGCCCCGGAGCAAGCTCTATGACGAACACCCTGAGTGGGTACTGGCGGTGCCCGGGCAACCGATGACGCTCGGCCGGCACCAGCTCGTACTCGACCTCTCGCGACAGGACGTTCAGAACTGGATTATCGAGACCGTGAGCCGTGTACTCCGGGAGAGCAATGCGGGCTACCTCAAGTGGGACATGAACCGCCCATTCTCTGAGCTCGGCAGCCGCGCTCTCCCGCCGGAGCAGCAGGGAGAGGTGGCCCACCGTTACGTGCTGGGCCTCTACCGCGTGCTGGAGGAGCTGACCCGGCGCCACCCGGACGTCCTTATCGAAGGCTGCTCGGCAGGCGGAGCTCGTTTCGACCTCGGTATGCTTGCCTACGTCCCGCTCTTCTGGACCAGTGACGACACTGACGCAGCCGAGCGCATCCGGATTCAGCAGGGTACG
>PWGF01000147.1 GCA_003554375.1 Spirochaetaceae bacterium | reverse complement strand
CGGACCGGACCCCACCGGCCTGCGCTACTGCATCAACTCGGCAGCTCTGCGCTTCGAGCCGGACACGGACCGGAGCGAGCCTTCTTAGGCGATGCCGGCGCGCTCCGGCGCTGGGATAGAAGAGGCTCAGGGGAACAGAAGGGACACTATGAGCAATCGAATAAGCGAGCAAACGGATGTATCCGACGTTCTCCAACGCCAGCGCGCCTTCTTCCGGGATGGCGGGACCGCCGGCGAGCGAGAGCGTGGCCGGTTGCTCGGTGCTCTTCGCGCAGGCTTGCAGCGGCATGAGGGCCGGATCCTCCGGGCGTTAAGGCGAGATCTGGGAAAGCCGGAAACGGAGAGCTATCTCACCGAAATCGGCGTGTTGGGTGCTGAGATACGTCATCTCCGCAGGAACTTCCGAAAGTGGCTGCGGCCGCGCCCCGTGCGGACGCCGCTTCCTTATTTTCCGGCTCGAAGCTGCGTCTACCGACGGCCCTACGGGAGCGTGTTGGTGCTGGCGCCCTGGAACTATCCGGTTCTGCTCTCGCTCTCGCCTGCGGTCGGCGCGTTGGCGGCAGGCAATACCGTGGTGATAAAGCCAAGCGAAGTTGCGCCGCACAGCGCGACCGCGCTGGCGGAGCTTGTCGCGGACGTGTTCCCGCCGGAGCTGTGTACCGTGGTGACCGGCGGGCCGGATACCGCTCGGGAGCTGACGGAGAGTCCGTTCGACTACATCTTCTACACCGGCAACACAGAGATCGGCCGGAAGGTCATGCACGCCGCCGCTGAGCGGTTGGTTCCGGTGACTCTGGAGCTGGGCGGCAAAAGTCCGTGTATCGTGACCGAGGAGGCCGACCTCGACAGTGCCGCCCGGCGTATCGCCTGGACGAAGCTTCTCAACGCCGGACAGACATGCGTTGCTCCCGATTTTCTCGTCTGCCGAGAAGAGGTTGCGGAACGGATGCTGGAGCTTCTGGAGGCGGAGATCGAGCGAATGTACGGGAAAGATCCCAAGCACAGTCCGGACTACACGCGGATCGTTTCAGAGCGTCACACTGAGCGTCTTGCGCAGTTGCTCGAAGGGCGGGAGGTGCGCACCGGTGGGGAGGTCGACATCACCGAACGGTACGTAGCCCCGACGCTGGTAGACAGGTGTTCTTGGGAAGGAGACCGCCTCACGCAGGAGGAGATCTTCGGTCCTATTCTTCCGGTTCTCACCTACCGCGACGAGTCGGAGCTCCGTGAGCGGCTGCAGACGTTTCCTGCTCCGCTGGCCCTCTACGTGTTCACCCGCAAACAGCGTCAAGCCGGTCGCATCATGAGCGGATTGCGCTTCGGGGGAGGGTGCGTCAACGACTGCGTGGTACATCTGGGCTCTCCGCATCTCCCGTTCGGAGGGGTCGGTCTGAGCGGGATCGGTCGATACCGGGGAAAGAACAGCCTGGAAGCGTTCTCGTATGAGCAGGGGATAATGAAGCGCGGGCCCCGGCCCGATCCCCCCTTTCGTTATCCGCCGTACCGGATGAAGCTCAGCACGCTCAAGCGGCTCTTCGGGTGATCCGGCGAGCAGGTGCCGCCCGGGGAAGGGCGGTCGGCGAGAAGCGGCCGGGGAAGGGCGGCCGGGGAGAAGGGGTCGGCGAGAAGCGGCGCCCGGTTGCTCCGAAGTCGGCGGGTTACCGCCAACCGCCCATCTCGTCCGGATGAGGCCCAAGGCGCTCTTCTTGGTTGAGGCCGTCGAGTCTGTCCATCTGCCCGGGCGTCAGGTGGAAGTCGAACACATCGGCGTTTTCGCGGATCCGCTCGGCGTGAACGGACTTGGGAATCGTGACAACCCCGTGTTGAAGGTCCCAGCGGATAAGCACCTGGGCGGGCGTCTTACCGTGCTGCTCTGCGATGCTGCGGATGATTGGGTTGTCGAAGTGCTTCCCGCGGGTGAGCGGACTCCACGCTTCCAGCTGGATCTCGTTCCGGCGGCAGTAGTCCTGGAGCTCGGGCAGAGTCAGGAACGGATGGAACTCCACTTGGTTCACCGCCGGTACGACGTTGGCCTCTTTGTTGAGCTCTTGAAGGTGGTGCACCAGGAAATTGCTGACCCCGATGGCACGCACGCGGCCTTCCTCGTAGATGCGCTCCATGGCACGCCATGTCTCGCGGAGGGAGTCCTTGATCGGCCAATGAACCAGGTAGAGGTCGAGCTTGTCGAGCCCGATAGCCTCCATCGAGCGCTCGAACGCGCGGAGCGTGTTGTCGTAGCCTTGGTCATCATTCCAGAGCTTGCTGGTAACGAACACCTCTTCCGGCGGGATGTCGCTCTCACGAACTGCCGTTCCGACGTCCGCTTCGTTCTCGTAGAAGGAGGCGGTATCAATGTGCCGGTACCCGACGCGGAGCGCTTCGGCGACGGCTTGCCGTACTTCCTCCCCGGGCTCCGCTCTGAACACGCCGAGGCCGAGCCACGGCATTTCGACCTGATTATTGAGCGTTGTGGTACTGGAGAGATCGATAAGCGACGATTTCATAGTACAGAAAGCGTAGCCACACCTGGTTGTCGCGGTCAAGCTCCGTTGCAGGAGGGCTCGCCTTTTGGATATGCTGAGGACACATGAGCACTAGATTCGACGACTTTGCGCTTGGCGAAGCCGTGCTGGACGGAATCCGTGAAGCTGGATTCGACGTTCCGACGGACGTTCAGGCACGTACGCTGACGGAAACGCTCCGCGGCCGAGACGTGACGGTACAGTCCCAGACGGGGACTGGGAAGACCGCCGCGTTCTTGATCACCATCTACCATTTGCTTGCTACGGACGAGCGCTTTCACGGGAAGCGAGCCTTGATCGTAGCGCCCACGCGCGAGCTGGCTGTACAGATCGAGCAGGAGGCGCAGCTTCTGGGCAAGAATCTCCCGTACCGCGTCGGGTGTTTCTACGGCGGGGTCGGGTACGGCAAGCAGGAGCAGCATCTCAAGGAAGGGGTTGAACTGATTGTGGGGACACCCGGACGGCTCCTCGATTTCAACCGTTCCGGGAAGCTCGATTTCCGCGACGTTGGTATCTGCGTGATCGATGAAGCCGATCGGCTCTTCGACATGGGGTTCTATCCCGACCTCCAACGAATCATGCGGCGGATGGTTCCGCGAGAGGAACGCCTGACGATGCTTTTCAGCGCGACGTTGAGCACGCGAGTGTTGAACATCTCGTGGGAACACATGAACGACCCCGTGGATATCGAGATCGAGCCGGAGCAGGTCACCGTGGATGAGGTCGAGCAGGAGCTCTACCATGTGGCACGCACGGAGAAGTTGAAGCTTCTGTTAGGCCTCATCGAACGGTACCAACCTGCCAATGCGCTTATTTTCGTGAATACCAAGAGCATGGCGGAAGAGCTGGCCAAGCGGTTGAGCATCAACGGGTACGCCGCTCACTTCATGATGGGAGATCTCCCTCAGAAGAAACGGCTTCAGATCATCGATCGGCTCAAAGCAGGTACAACTCGATTCCTCGTGGCGACGGATGTGGCCGCGCGCGGGCTGCACGTCGACGACCTGGAGCTGGTGGTCAACTACGATCTCCCGGAGGACCCGGAGAGCTACGTGCATCGGATCGGGCGAACTGCTCGGGCAGGGAGAACGGGGCGCGCGGTGTCTCTGGCGTGCGAGCGGTATGTCTATGGCCTGGAGCCGATTGAGAAACTGATCGGGATGAAGATCCCGTCCGGAGTGGCAAGCGAAGAGCTCATAGCGGAGGACAAGAGCGAAGGGATGTCGGTGCGAGCTCTGGGGCTGACCGAGCTGGGTCCTCAGCGCGCGAGCCGGAGCGACAAGGGGCGCGGCAACCGGGGACGCGCCGAAGGCGGTCCCGGGCGAAAGCGCGCCGAGCGGCGCCCGAGCTCCGGGGCGCGTCAGAGTGCCCCGTCCGGCGGAAAGCGGCGCCCCGAGCCCAGGCCGGAGCGCTCCGGGCACGGGCGGAGGCGTGAGGAAGAGGCTGTACCGTCCGTCCAATCGAATGAGGGGCCCAGCAAGGATGCGTCGATGGAGGAGCGTCTGGCCTACTATCGCCGGAAGTACGGGGAGGAGTTCGCCGTAGTCGGCGGCTCCGGTGGAGAAGCCGGCGAAAGTGCGACGGAATCGTCCCCTGCTTCAAAAGGTGCGAAGGAAGCCGGCCAGCCACTGCGCCGCGGTGCCGCTGAGTCGGAGGCCGAACGGCGCGGCAGTAGGGCGCGCTCTTCCGGACGGAGTCGGCGTGGCGGCCGCCGCCGGCGCGCGCAGACGTCAGGACCGACAGGGGGAGAAGCGCGCACCCACGAGCCCGCGCGGGCACGCGATGGCGAGGTTCCCCACCGTTCCGATGCCGACGAGGCTCCGCGCGTCGAGAAGCAGCCTCGTAGGAGTAAGAGAGGTAAGCCCGGCGACACGGGTGAAAATAGGTATCAAGAAGAGAGGCACGAGCGCGCCGGAGCCTCCGGCGCCCGTGGACGTCGGGGAAGCTCAAAGCCGTCGCGCGGGGCCGTCGCGGGGGTCTCCAGCTCAACGGAGAGGACACCGGGAGAGCGAGAGGGGCGCAAGGGCATTCTCCGAAAGCTTATAGGCGTGTTCCGGGGATCCGAGTAGACCGTCGTTGGCTGAGGTACACGGCTCTGGAGCTCGGGCTGCGCGCACTCGCCGTCGGGCTTCCGGCCGCGTTGTCCAACTGTGTTTGCCCTGGGTTGTAGCCGGGTGGTTCTACCGTTCGTTCGCGTTTCGTGATAAAGTCGGCCGTATGAACAAGACGCGTGGATTTCTGTACAAGCTGGCGCGTTTGCTGGGCGACGTAAACGCCGTTAAACGGGGGCGAATCGGTCAGCGGGTCGCCCGTCGCGCGGCTGGTCGTGCGGCAGGGAAGCAGTTAGGCCGGGCATTTCGCTCGAAAAGCAAGTCGTAAAGTCCGGCACCGGCAAACCTAGTTCGGCCTCGCAACCGTCGGACCACCCGGTCCCGTTCTCAGCGGCCGGCTCTGCCTGGGGGCCGGTTCGGTTGACACAAGAGACTTGTGTGGATAAGGTGTGGCGTCCACAAACCAAGGAGAGACCGAGGAACCATGGCGCGGAGAACCAAAGCCAAGGGAAAAATCGCACGTCGATTCGGAACGAATATATTCGGGAATACGAAGTATGACCGGCTGCTGAAGCGGAAACCCACGCCGCCCGGCGAGCCGAAGAAGAAGCGCGTACGTCAGACTGAGTATGGACGGCAGCTTGCAGAGAAGCAGAAGCTGAGATTTGCGTACGGGTTGGGGGAACGGCAGTTCCGTAACCTCTTTTATGAGGCCAAGACCATGAAGGGAGTGGCCGGTGAGAACATGCTTCAGTTGCTCGAGCGCAGGCTGGACAATGTCGTCTACCGGCTGGGCATGGCAGCCAGCCGCTCACAGGCGCGTCAGCTTGTCAGCCACGGGCATATTCTCCTAAATGGCCGGAAAGTCACGGTGCCTAGCATCACCGTGCGGGCCGGAGATCAGATTTCCGGCCGGTCGCGTAAGAACACGCAAGAGCTGTTGCGGCGGCTGCTGGCGGAGAACAGTACGCGGTCAGTTCCGCCGTGGCTTACCATCAACCGTGACGACTTAACTGCTACGGTGACGGTGCTGCCAAGCCGGGATCTGATTCCGACGCTGGCGGATGAGCAGCTGGTCGTCGAGTTCTACGCAAAGCAGTAGACGACAGGCGTGTGCGCACCTATCAGTTGGGGCGAACCGGAATCGAGCTAACGTGCATAGGGCTCGGTTGTTGGCAGTTTGCCGGCGGGCGGGGTATCGTTTCCGGGTACTGGGAGTCACCGGACAAAGGAACCACTACGGAGATCGTCCGGATAGCGCTCGACGGTGGCGTGAACTGGTTCGATACGGCTGAGGTCTATGGAAAAGGGGCGTCGGAAACCGCGCTCCGGGACTCGCTTTCGGAGCTCGGAGTGCAGCCCGATGACGTGCACATCGCAACCAAGTGGTTTCCGTTTCTGCGCGGCAGTAGCTCAGTCCAAAAAAGCTTCGAAGAGCGGGAGCGCCACCTTTCGCCCTATCCGGTTACCCTGCACCAGGTTCATTTTCCGCGTCGTTTCGGGTCGTTGGAACGGCAGATGCACGCATTCGCCGATCTGGTGGACCAAGGGCGGATCCGGGCGGTCGGTGTTAGCAACTTCTCGGCGCATCAGATGGAGCGCGCAGCAACCATCTTGGACAAGAGAGGCATTGCCCTTGCCGCCAATCAGGTGCGCTACAATCTCATCGACCGGAGCGCGGAGAGGAACGATACGCTCATGGTAGCCCGAGATATCGGGGCCACAGTCATCGCGTATTCGCCTCTGGCTCAAGGGGTTCTCACCGGAAAGTTCCACGACAATCCCGCTCTAGTTCGCCATAAGCGGGGACCGCGTCGGCATCTGGCCGCATTCAAGCGGCCGGCAATGGAAAGAACCAAGCCGCTCATAGATGTGCTTAAGGAAATCGGACGGCGGCGCGGGGCCACGTGCGCCGAAGTAGCACTGAGCTGGACGGTTTCTCGGCATGCAGGACATATGCTTGTCATTCCCGGAGCAACCAAACCCGCTCAAGCCGAGCAGAACTGCCGGGCAGCGCATCTGGTGCTTGCTGCGGAGGAAGTGGAACGGATCGACCACGTTTCCCTTCAGATCGAAGGGAACAGGTGAACGGGGCCGGCTGCACAATCGCGGAGGGCACGCGCTGAACCTTCCTCGCGCGAGGAGCATCAGGTCAGGGCGCATGCGGCGTGCAACGATTGGAAAACGGGAAGAATGCGGTCTATAATTGACCATGAAGCTCGTGCCGAGCACTCCCGTGGCGAGCATTAGAAACAGTCCGGGGAGATGTGCAGTGCCGGAATGTACCGTACAGAGCACAATAGATACCGGTCTTTGCGCCGAAACTCGAATGTAATCTTCTGATCCGCACTGGGGGGCTTGTCCGATGAGAAAAATGCCGGTCATCTCCACTGATTCCCAGCTGAACGAGCGCATCGGTGTTGTTTGTAACCGCCTTGGGGAATTCTTTGATCCGGTCTTCTTCGAAGAGGAAGGGGCGTTTCTTGAGTTCCTCCGCTATGAGTTGCCCGAGGTGAACATCATTAACTTCTCGGACCAGAGGGTTGATACGGAGCGGATACAGGCGAGTATGGCCGCAGACCCGTGGCTTCACTACGGTAGTATCATTGGCGTCTGTCGGCGGACCGACGAAAAGGCGGTGTCGGAGCGCCTGGCCGGCAGCAACGTAATTACCTTGATCCCGCGGCCGGAGTTCGTCCGAACGTTCGCGCGCGTGCTCCGGATCTTGATACAGAATCGCCAGATCCTTTACCAGCGGGACCTACAGAACTATCTGATCCGGCACATAAGTGGCAGCTTCGTGATGGACAACGATCCTTTCAACGTGAAGACCTATGCCAATCTGGTTGCCAACTACCTCTACAACTCCAACTTTGTCGATGAAGACGGGCGGGACCGGCTACATGCGGCTCTGTTTGAGCTGTTGATGAATGCCGTGGAACATGGTAACTGCGGGATATCCTACGCGGAGAAGAGCCGCTGGCTGGAAAGCGGCGGGGATATCCTTGAGCTGATCAGATCGCGAACCTCAGATCCCGGCATTCGCCGGAAGCGGGTTCATTTATCGTACCGCATCGATGACCGGAAAGCGGTGTTCACGATTCGCGATGACGGTGAAGGGTTCGATTGGCGCGCCACAATCGTCGAAGATGGCGGACCGAATATGGCGCTACATGGCAACGGAATCCGAATGGCTCGGCTCTATGTGTACAACCTCCGGTACAATGAGGCGGGTAATGAGGTTACCTTCGAGTTCCCACATACGGCGAGCCAAGCCAACGTCGTGCCGGGGATCTTCTCCGACCAACCGGAGACGCGGTTCGGCAAGGAAGAGATAGTGTTCCAAGAGGGAGAAGAATCGGACTATCTCTACTATATCGTGGCCGGACGGTTCGGGATATATAGCAACGGCAGGCACATTAGCACGCTTTCACCGGACGATCTGTTTCTCGGGGAGATGTCGTTTCTTCTGAACAATCGCCGCTCGGCGACCGTGGTTTCACAAGATGAAGGCACACTGATCCGGATCTCCAAGCATGACTTCATGAACGTGATCAAACACAACCCCCACTATGGGATATTTCTCGCTCGCCTACTCGCGCAACGCCTCTCGAAGCTGAATGAGGAGGTTGCCAAAGCAAGGCCGTCGGCGAACCTCGCACCCGTGCTCCAGTGACAGACGCGTCGTGTAGCTATCCAAGGGTCTCTGTTCAGTCAGTGTAACGTACGGACCGCGCCGGCTTCAGTTGTAGGCGGCCACAAGCGCTTGTCTCTGTTCAGTCAGTGTAACGTACGGACGCCTCGTAGCCGATTCTTCGGACAAGCTCTGAGATCTGTTCGAGGATTTCGGGGTTGCCGTCGTACTCGAGCTGGATTGTGCTGGTGCCGCGGTCGACGATGATGTCATGCACTCCCTTCAGGCGCTTCCCGAAGTGTTCGATAGCGATGGAGCAGGAGGTGCATGTGCCTCCTGTCAGATCCATGATGGCCTTTCTCGTTTCCGCCGTTGATTCCATGCCTGCAGTATACGAAGTGAGGCCTGCGGTAGGAAAGGGTCAGGTTTTGCAATGCGTCTGTGCCTGATATAGTGAATCTGCGATGACCACAGCCGAGTCATACCGGAAGTTGGATGAATGCCGGGAAGCGCTGGGATATAGCTTTGTCGGCCCGCCGGAGGTAATCGATCGGGTCCTTACGGGGCTCATCTCCGGCCTTCACGTTCTCGTGGAAGACGTGCCGGGCGTGGGGAAGACCACTCTGGCGCGTACGTTGGCACGGGTTGCGGGGTTGGAGTTCGGGCGCATCCAGCTGTCGCCGGACGTGCTGCCCGGCGACATCGTGGGGATGCATATATACGATCCTCAAGCTCGGGAGTTCGTCTTTCGTCCTGGGGCAGTGGAGCATCAGTGTGTCCTCGCGGACGAGCTGAACCGTGCGTCGGAGCGGACCCAAAGCGCGCTTCTTGAAGCGATGCAGGAAGAGCAGGTGACGGTGGACGGCGTTACTCGGGCTCTCCCCCAACCTTTCTTCCTTATCGCCACTCAGAACCCCGCGCGGTTTGCCGGAACGTTTCGGTTGCCGGAGGGGCAGGTGGATCGGTTCGGGCTCTGCTGTTCGATCGGCTATCCCAGTGAGGAACGGGAATTGGAAGTGCTCGAGCGTGTAGCGGAGAGGCGACGCCCGGAGACGGCCCCTGTCGTACTGAACGCCGAAGCCCTCACACAGATGCGCGAGCTATGCGCCGGTGTTCGCGTAGAGAGTGCGGTTCGCCGCTATATCGTGAAACTGGCCGGGGCCACTCGGCGTAGTCGCCATCTGGAGAGTGGGGTGAGTCCGCGGGCTGCGGGGCACTTGCTGCGAGCCGCTCAGGCGGCGGCAATCCGCGATGGGCGTGACTACGTTATGCCCGAGGACGCTCGAAACCTGGTGCCGGCTGTCTTCGGACATCGCCTTACACTGTCTGCGGAGGCCCGGATGAGCGATCGTTCCCTGGAGCACGTGCTGGAAGGGATGGTTGATCGTGTCGTTATGCCCACCGGTATGGAAGAAGAGGTGGACGCGCGCGACGAGTGACCTTCCATATGGGCCTTCCGTGTAGGCAGTGTACCGGTATATGATGCTGGATGAGAGGTTGGGAGCGTGAGATGAGCGCGGACGCGCCGGTTTCCATCCACGTCGGATCAGTCGGCGTTTGGGCCTTCCTTGCGGTGCTTATGCACCTTGGCGGTGTGTATCTGGGAGGGGTATTCGGGTTTCTTCGTTTCTTTGCCCTCATTGCGCCGGTACTCTCGGTAACGTACGTACTGATCGTCCGGGGCAGCCTTCGGTACCAACAAGAGTTTTCGACGGAGCATCCGGCGAAAGGCGAAAGCGTCCGGTACCGTTGCGAGCTGGCGAACGAAGGAAGCGTTCCCGCGGGTCCCGTGTCGATGCTCTTCCGGGTAGGGGGGGGCGACATGCCGGAGCTGAGCGGGAACTGCACACTCGGACCCGGCGGGCGGTACACCCTGGAGCATGAGGTGCGGTGCCCCTACCGGGGGGTGTACACGGTGGGGCTTTCGGAGCTCCGAATCGCCGATCCACTGGGGCTCATTACGATTCGCCCGGAAGTGTGGTATCGCACATTCTATGTCTATCCGCGAGTGCTTCAGCTGAGCGCCGGATTTGCGAGGACTGCAGCCACGGCGCGAACGGCGGAGGTACCCACGGGGATTGCGACCGACTACACGCGACCGCGAGGGCTTGCAGAATACCGTGAAGGGATGGAAGCGCGGCATATTGCATGGAAGAAGTTCGCTCAGTACGGTCGCCCTTTGGTGAGGGAGTACGAGGTTTCCTCCGCTCCGGGGTTGACGATCGTGGTGGATACTCGGCCAACTCGCGCGGACGGCCGGCCTGACCCGGCCGCAGAGGATGTCTCGGTTGAAGCGGCGGTTTCTCTGGCCGGGCGGTGCGTCGAACTGAACATTCCGGTAAGCATTTTGGCAGATGGGCTACCTGATTGGTGGATCCGATCTCGAAGGGATTTGGACCGTATCCGCGCCCGGAGCGTCG
>PWGF01000229.1 GCA_003554375.1 Spirochaetaceae bacterium | reverse complement strand
GTCCGGCTCGGGCTCGAATTGCGTCTGCGGGGCGCGTCCGGTCCCGGCGGTATGCCATAGCCAGGCGTTTGCTCGGTCGCGGTAGACGTCTATTCGCTTGGAAAGCTCCACGTACTCACTTATCGAAAGCGCGGGTTGCTCGGTAAGCTCCCGGGGAGCCAGGAAGTAGAAGTACGCCAACTGCTCATCTATGCCTGCGTCACTTCCGAGACGCTGGAAAACATACGATGCAGTGCGATCGGCACGTGAGACAAACTCCCTCCGGAGCGCCGGCGATGCACGCCCTGTTACATCACGTACCCGGAACTCTCCGCTCAACCAGTCAATAACTTCCACGATGAGATTTGTGCTGCGAGCCGGCTCCACCCGCTCGAGAAGATGTCCGATGTCGTATGCGGGGATCTCGAGCGGCTGGTCCATAACGTCCCCGTGCGCAAGTCGTAGTCGATTGTCCTCACTTACTTCTTCCACAAACGCGAATATCCGATCCGGCGGCTGCAAGCGCTGGACCGGATCCAACTGGCGAAGCGTACGTGGCACCCGCACCGTCTCGAGCATCTCTCCGTTCGGGCCCCGAATAGAGAGCTGCTCAACCGTAATCGAAGGGTTGTGAAGCCCGGTTAGACGATCTCCAACGATCAGAACTCCGCCGGCTCGCTCGTCCGCCGTTAGGCGGATACGTACTCGACAACCAGTCAAGGTACTCCCGCGCGGGGCGAATGTCCGGCCGTCGCCGGTGAACACGACTCCGGACGTTTCAAGTATCCGCCGAACTCGTGACCGGGTACGACGTGAAAGGCGATGTCCGGCTCGGCCGACATGTTCTAGAACATCCTCGATTGAGAAAGAACCTGATACAGAAGCGACGTACCGGCCGACGTCGTCATAAAGGGAGTGAAAGGTTGCTATGGTAACCTCCGCGACTGCATGTTTGGGCCTGTACTGCGTATGCCGGCGCAGCGATTGTACTCTCTTGCGTGGCGCGGAGCGCCGATCCGAACGTACCTGCGTAAGCTTGAAACTCGGTGGCGCCTGCGGGCCCCACGGCGGTAGCGCCTGCCGGCCCCATGGGGATACGGTAGCTTTAGGGGGGCTGTCCGGTCAAGCTCAAGCGTAAACATCTGCTCGACCTTACACGCAAAGATGCGGTAGTGTGCAAGAATAGCTGTACTCGTATATCGGAGTCGGACGGCCGAATGCAGCTCATCCGGGCTGAGCCTGGCGACAGAAGGTGCTTGGCGTCCGCGTGGGAGCCGTTGGGGGGGAGGGGGGAGCAGTGCTTATAGACTGTTGCAGAAGAGGCCGATGATAGGAGCAGGAGCACTGTAAGGATGGGTGGTGCATTGCCACATAAGCGCGTTGAAGACGCTGAACAGATCGTCCAACACTACGAGAAGCGTATCTTCGATCTGGAGCAACTTATCCAGATCAGCAAGAGCCTTAACGCTATACTCGACTACAATGAACTGATGCGGGCGATCCTTTCTGTTTCGATGGGACAGATGAAATCTCTTGGTGCCGGTGCTTTTGTGAAGACGGAGCTCGATGGGGATGAGATGCTCCTGCACCGCTCCATCGAAGGGTTTCAGGTGAGTGGTGACACCCGTTATGCGCTCTCTTCTCGGCACCCGGTGGTTGACGTTTTGGCAAAGGCCCCGTTCTGTTTCACGTTGCCGGAGATCCGGGCTGCTATGGCGGGCGCTTCGTTTGAGCCGCTCGAGTCATTGGCCCCGTGGGCCGTTACATTCCTTCGCGGTCCGCACGGCATTAATGGTCTCCTTTTTCTAGGGGAGCCGGTGACGGGAGAGGATCTCACCGTCGGCGACCGGGAGTTCTTGTCCACAGTGGGGAACATCGCCGGACTTGCAGTTCATAACGCACTCCTGTATGAAGCTGCCACGACCGATCGCCTCACGAAACTGAAGCAGCGGCACATCTTCCGTGAGATGCTGGATCGAGAGATCCGGGTTTGTCGATCTACAGCGAAACCGGTGAGCGTCGTGATGCTGGACCTGGATCGTTTCAAATTAGTAAATGACGAGAAGGGGCATTTCTGTGGAGACATGGTGCTGGAGCGAACGGCCCAGATTCTCCGGCGTTCGCTCCGGAAGACGGACCTTGCTGCTCGATATGGAGGGGAAGAGTTCGTGTTGCTCTTGCCCGGCATCGCCGTAGCCACTGCCGCTCAGATTGCCGAACGTATACGCCGGAATGTCGAAGAGTTCCGTATGAGTTTTCACAATGAAGATGTCGGTGTTACGATATCAGCCGGTGTTGCACAGTTCGACCCGGAGCAGGACACTGTGCCCGATGATACGGTGTCTCGGTGTGACGCCGCGCTCTACCGAGCCAAAGCAGCCGGGCGCAATACAGTTCGGCAAGCTGGGTAATTCATCAGAATAAGCTCTACCGGGAGGAACCGATGGCACAGACGACGGGAAGGAACAAGGTGGATGTGGGACTCTCCAGCCAAGCATGCGATGCAATCGCCGGAAGCCTGAATCGATATCTAGCTGAGCTGAACGTCCTGTACCAGAAGCTTCGAAACTACCATTGGAACGTGGAAGGGGAGAGCTTCTTCACTCTCCACGAGGTTACCGAGGAGCTATACGGCGCTGTTGCAGAGGAGATCGACGAGGTTGCCGAGCGGATTCTGAAGCTCGGGCGTCGTCCGCTCGCGCGGCTTGCCGACTACGTACAGGAGAGCGGTATCGCGGAGGCCGATAGTAAGGGGGTTTCTGGCGCCCATGTCGCCGAGACTCTCATCCACGATTATCGTCACCTCGCAAACGCGCTCCGGGAGACTATTAAAATCGCTCAGGAGCATGAGGACGAGGGGACAGCTGACGACGCCGTGGGAATGCTGAAGGACAAAGAGAAGCAGATCTGGATGTTGACCGCATTTCGCGGCTGAAGCCTGATTGCCCTCGCGGAAGGCACTCCTGGGGCGTTCGTCGAGCGTGCTCTCACGGCTCAGGAATAGAGGGGCCACGATTACTCCGCGGCGCCTTCTTGCCTGCCCCAGAAGCTCCGTACAGGCAGTGGGGCGGGCTCTCATAGAGCGGCGGGCTATGAGCTTCCTGTCGTCGGGCCGGCAGAAAACTGGGCGGCCGGGAACGGGTCCCGGGCCCCGGCCCTGCCGCTGCCCCTGGCCCGTGCCCTGGCCCCCGGACCCCGCCCACTATCGAGTCAAATAGCGATCGTGTGTCCCGGCTTGAGTTCTCGGACCTCGACGCCGGCTGGTGCAAAACCCTCCGCCGACGACGCGAGTGCCGAAAACGTGCCGTAGTGGATCGGAATCGCGATGCGTGGCCGGATCAGCTCGGCCGCACGGGTGCCAAGCCGGGCATCCATTGTGAAACGGTCGCCAATCGGCACTGCAGCAACATCCGGCTTATAGAGTTCGCCGTACAGCTGCATGTCTCCGAACAGTCCGGTGTCGCCACAGTGGTAGAACGTGTCGTCACCCATTCGAATCACCAACCCGCAAGGCATCCCCGTGTACCGGCCGTCGTATGAGCTGGAATGGAAAGCGTGAGTGAACGCCACCCAGCCGAAGTCCGTGTGTACCGCGCCACCGGGATTGGCCGGTTCCAGGTTTTGGACGCCGTGCTCGTCAGCCAGGTAGTTTGCCAGCTCGAACGCGGCGATGACGGTGGCGTTGTTCCGGTGCGCCAGAGCGACGGTATCACCCAGGTGATCCGCGTGGCCGTGAGTCAACGCGATGTAATCGCAATTGATCTCGTCCGGTTTGTGTACTGCCGTAGGATTTCCGGAAAGAAATGGATCGATGGCGATGGTATTTCCAGACTCCGAGAGCAGGAACCCTGCATGACCGAGAAACGTTATGTCCATATCCGTGTACCTCCTTAACGCTTCTTTCGAGCGTAATCGATGTCTTTGTCCTCTGCTTGAGGCACCTGATCTGTCCTAGTTCTTCTGTTCCAGATCTCCTGTTCCACCTCCCCACGCCGACGGGAGGCAATCTCTGTTGAAGCAACGAGTGGCGGGCGAAGAGCCGGCATTTCGGTGAGTACCGGTGCCGCTATTCGTCTGTGGGAGCACGCCGCTTAGCGTTCTAGCTCTCGAGCGCGCTCCGCGGAAGCGATTACGGCATTCATGGCTGCACAGGTAAGTCCGGCGGACTCGGTGCTGCGGAGACCGGAAATCGTCGTCCCGCCCGGACTGGCAACACGAGCAACGAGGTCCGAAGGTGAGCTTGTCTCTTCGGATAGCAACGCCGCCGCAGCACTAAGCATCTCCGCAGCGATCGAGGTGGCTTGTTCATAGTTCAAGCCCTCGTGTACGCCCCCCAAAGCTAATCCGTGGAGAAATTGGAAAGCAAACGCCATGCCGCTGCCGGAAAGCCCGGTGAGAGCCGGCATCAACGACTCCGAGATCTGAACGGGTGTTCCGATTGCTTGCGCGATGCGGCGGACGAGGTGAGCGAACTCGTTGTCCTGCGGACCGTCATATACCGCAACACCTACCGTCCCGCGCCCGATTTTTGCGGCTATGCTCGGCATCAACCGAGCGATGGAGCGTGCTCCGAGGCGATCCCGGACCTGCGTCGTCCGCGTGCCCGCCAACACGGACACTATTCGTGTTCCGCGCGTGTATTCGCGGAGGGTGTCTCCGATGCTGACAAGATCCTGGGGTTTGACGCAGAGAACGACGATATCCGTGGCGCCGAAGAACGATCCCGGGTCTTCGGAGAGATCTCGTACACCGTCCAACGCAGCGCGGTCGCGGCTCTCCTGCGAACGGGTATACGTTACGGCCTCCAGATCTGATGCACGAGCTCGAATGCCGTGCGCGATATGCCGCCCCATTGTCCCGTATCCCAGTACTCCGACGATATAGTGTGCCACAGCATGCTCCGGTTTCCGAGTGATTCACTACGATGTCGCCGTCGTGCTCGCCCGGTCAATTCTCCGCCGTGTTATCGAAACACGCGAGCCAATCCGGGGAAGTTGTGTTGACGCAACACCTCGAATGCCACAATAGCAGCCGCGTTGCTCATGTTCAACGAGCGGGCGCCGGCCAATATCGGGATTCTGATCGTGTGCTCCGGGTTCTTCTTGAGAAGCCGCCGGTCAAGCCCGGAGGTCTCCTGCCCAAGAACGATGCCGCAAGGCAACGGATAGCGCACGTCCGAATATGCGGTACCCCCGCTGGTTGAGAGGTAGAAGAGCGGCAAGTCGGCCAGATCCTCGAAGGCGGCTTGCTGATTCGCGTGCTCCCGGACATCCAGGAGGTGCCAGTAGTCCAGCCCTGCTCGCTTCAGCCTGCTGTCATCGATTATGAACCCGAGGGGGTGAACGAGGTGAAGGACCGCGCCGGTCGCCGCGCATGTGCGGGCAACGCTCCCGGTGTTGCCCGGGATCTCGGGCTCCACGAGCACGATGTGAAGCTTGGAAGGGCTCTGCTGTTCCGTTCGGGCGCCAGTCGAAGTTTTCGCTGTCATACTCTCTCTGTAACTATACCTTTGCTCTAATTCCGCTCGCTGCTCATCCCGGGTGCAATTCTTCGGTGGGGACACGCCGGCGCCGGCGGCGGGGACTCTTACCGTTAACGGGTGTCCAGCTCCGTAATGTTGAGAACCGTAGGCACCGCCCGGATACTCTTCATCACACGCTTGATGTCTTCCGTCCGTTCCAGCTCCATGGTGAAGCGAGCATGGTACTTGTCGTCCGCATTGTCTTCAAGGCGTCCTTCGATAAGGTGTCCTTTGTACTTCTTAACTGCGCCTTCGATTTCCGAGAAGAGGTTGGTCCCTATCCGCGCGGTCACGCGGAAACGCCGTGTTACGCGTGGGCTGATTGTTTCCCACTCGACTTCAACCGAGCGCTCCTCAAAGTCGGAGATAGAACGCAAGTTGCGACAGTCCTTCCGGTGGACGATAATGCCCCGGCCCCGCGATACATACCCTACGATGTTGTCCCCGGTCTTCGGAGCACAGCAGTTGGCGAAACGGATCATCATGTTTCGCTCATTCTCGATCCGTACTCCCACTTTGGAGTCATCGGAAACCGAAGCTGGTGTCGACGTCGACGGGCGGCGTTTGCGGCGTCGGATTTGCGGGCCCTTCTGGGGGGCATCTTGCCTTTTCCGAGCGACAACGCTTTGATCGAGAATGAGCGATTCATCGTGCCTGTTCAGCCAGTGGCGAATCTTCTGCCGGGCTCTGGTAGTGCGGACTGCACGGAGCCAGCTGAGATGGGGACGGCCGTTGGGATGGGTTAGGATCTCGACTACTTGGGTATTCCGTAGCGGCTCCTTCAGCGGGACGATCTGACCGTCCGCCTTTGCGCCGGTGCAACGATGGCCGACCTCGGTATGGATGTGGTACGCGAAGTCGATCGGTGTTGCTCCGCGCGGTAGCTGGATGACGTCACCTTTCGGAGTGAAAACGTATATCGAGTCTTTAAGGATCTCGCGTTTGATCTCTTCAAGAAACTCGTTCGAGGTAATGCGAACGCCTCCGAGACTCCGGAGGTGGTTGATGATGGACAGTTCCTCCCTGGCGTTGGTGCGGGAGTCCGCAACGTCTTTGTATAGCCAGTGAGCGGCTACTCCGTATTCCGCCGTCCGATGCATCTCGTAGGTACGAATCTGAATCTCCAGTCGGCGGCCGCCGTAGCACATAACCGTCGTGTGAAGGCTCTGGTAACGGTTGCTCTTGGGCATTGCAATATAGTCTTTGAAGCGCCCGTCGATAGGCATCCAGAGCTTGTGGACCAGGCCAAGCAGCGTATAGCATTCGCTGGTTGTCCAGCACAGAATGCGAATTCCCAGTAGATCGTAGATCTCGTCTACCGACTTGCCGCGCCGCTGCATCTTCTCGTAGATAGAGTAGAAGTGCTTCGCACGTGTCTCGACGGTAACCGAAAGGCCTTCCTCCTCCGCGGCACGCTTGATTTCCCATTGGACCCGTTCGAGATAGGCGGCTCGCTCGACTTTCTTCTGGGAGACGTGCTCCTTTATGCGCGCGTACTCACGGGGTGCGATATGCTTAAAACTGAGGTCCTCGAGTTCCACCTTGAGCCAGGAGATTCCGAGTCTCCCGGCAAGGGGCGCATAGATGTCTAGACACTCCTGTGCGATCTCATGCTTTCGCCCGTGCCTCTTGTAGTCGAGTGTGCGCATATTGTGGAGCTTGTCCGCAAGCTTGATAAGGATTACCCGGATGTCTTTCACCATTGCAAAGAGCATCTTCCGGATAGTCTCTGCCTGTTGCACGCTCTTGTTATTGGCCTTGACGTTCGCGATCTTGGTCACCCCGTTTACAAGCAGCTCCACCGGCTTCCCGAACTCGGACCGGAGCTCGGCACGGGTCATGCGGGTGTCCTCCAGCACGTCATGCAGGAGCGCTGCGGAGACTGCGTCTGCATCGAGGTTCAGATCGATTAGGATTTCGGAGACTTGAAGAGGATGGACTATGTATGGGTCACCACTGTCCCGAACCTGCCCTTCGTGAAGGTACTCAGATACTTCAGCCGCTCGTAGGATCCGGCTGCGCTCTTCCTCCGAGTAGCCTGCGAGTTTGGATTCGAGTCCGGAAATCGTCGAGATCATAAGCTGCGTACGTGACGTCCTCCAACGACCCGTATCCTCCCGGCTAAGTCTCTTCGGGTGAAGATATTGCCGAACCCGTGGTCTCGTAGCAAGTCAACCAGCTGCTCGGCAAGCTCATCAGCCGTCTCTAGCACAAGATAACCGTTTGGACGAATTTTTTCCACCGCCGTGTGAACGATCCGAGAGCTTACCTCAAGACCGCTCTCACCACCCTCCAGCGCGTGGCGCGGTTCGCCAAAGTGGGGAACGACGTTAAGTGGCCGGCTCGTCGCAAGGTCTGAGGGAACTGAGTCATGCGTGCGCGGCTTGTCGGGCGCAGGGGACATGGTTGGCTCTCCGGCGTGGCGGGGCGGATTGTGCCGGGGGTGGGCGCCATCGGCGGAGCGTTCTTGCGCGTTGCAAGGACGCCCTCCAAGCAGCGCGACCTGTGATGTGGGGACGTAAGGCGGGTTTGCCGTCACAATGTCCACCGGGGAGCGAATCGCCTCCAGAGAGTCCGCTACGTCGGCAGGAAGCTCGTATCCCAGGATGCGCCGCGCGTTATCACGGGCGACGGATACAGCTTCCGCACTGATGTCCGACATGGAGATCTCCGCTTTCCCTTCGAGCTCGGCCGCAAGGGTGATCGCAACGCAACCGCTGCCGGTGCAGGCATCGTGAATCTGTAAGGGGCGGTCCTCCGGGGAATGCACAGTGCCCGCCTCCGGGCCCCGGGCCGGAACGGAGGTCCGGGCCAGCTCAAGAACCGCATCCACCAGTGTTTCGCTGTCGGGGCGGGGGATCAACACATGCCGGTTCACGCCGAACTCCCGACCGTAGAACTCCTTGAGCCCGGTAAGGTATGCAACGGGAATCCCGCCCCTACGCTCCGCGATCATCGCTCGGAACCGGCCGGCTTGCTCCGGCGAGACTGCTTCGAGGTAACGAGTGTAGACCGCTTCTTGGGTGAGGTTCAGGGTATGCTGGAGGAGGATGCGAGCATCCAGTGTCGCCGTGTCAGGATCCGGCCCGGCCCGGAGAATTGAGGCCCCTGCCCGGAGTAGCTGCTGTACCGTCACATGCGCCTCACGTCTGGGCCTGGAGTTCTTCCTCGCGGACGCGGAGCTTGATTGGTTCGATTATCTCATCGAGATCGCCTTCCAAGACCGAGTCCAGCTTATACAGCGTAAGGTTGATCCGGTGGTCGGTAACCCTGTTCTGGGGGAAATTGTACGTCCGAATGCGTTGGCTGCGGTCACCGGAACCGATTTGGCTCTTCCGTGCCTCGGCGCGCTCTGCACGTTTGCGAGCTTCCTCCGCCTCATAGAGCCGGGCGGTCAGAATGCGAAGCGCCTTTGCTCGATTCTTGTGCTGGCTCTTCTCGTCCTGGCAACTTACGACTGTGCCGGTAGGCAGATGCGTCAAGCGCACGGCGCTGTCGGTAGTATTTACGCTCTGCCCGCCGGGACCGGAGCTCCGAAAGACATCCATACGAATGTCCTCCGGCTTGATCTCGATTTCCGTCTCTTTGACTTCGGGAAGTACGGCCACTGTAACCGCCGAGGTGTGAATGCGCCCGCCTGACTCAGTGGTAGGAACTCGTTGAACCCGGTGGACTCCGCTCTCGTATTTGAGATCTCCGTACGCGTTTTTTCCACTCACGGAGACGGTAAGCTCCTTGAATCCTCCGATTTCGGTAGGATTTGAGTTCATGATCTCAGTCTTCCAGTTGCGGAACTCGGCATATCGGGAGTACATCCGATATAGGTCCGCTGCAAAGAGGGCTGCTTCCTCGCCTCCGGTGCCGGCGCGGATCTCGAGAATCGTGTTCTTGGAGTCCATCGGATCGCGCGGGATGAGCAAGGACTTCAACGTACTTTCGAGCTCGGCGCGTTGAGACTCCAGAGACTCGAGCTCCTCCTGCGCCATTGCCCGCATTTCGGGATCCCTTTCACCCTGGATAATATCCTTTGACTCTGCGATCTGGTCTTGGATTGCCCGGTACTTTCGATATGCTTCCACGATCTCGGCAAGTCGACTGTGCTCCTGGAGTAGCTGCTTATATCGTGCTTGATCCGCAAGCACCTGTGGATCGGCAATGAGGGTCTCCAGCTCTTCGTACCGGGTGACGATTTCGTCGAGTTTTTCGAACATAGTTGAGGTACCTTTCTACCAAAGCGTCTTCAAGTAGGCCGCCGAGTCTTCAGGAATCCAAAGACGCTGCCGGTGATTCCTCCAACGATGTGGGCGAACTGGGAAATGTCGTCTTGTCCGAAGGCGGCAACTACTTCCCGCGCGAGGTACAGAACTACGATGAGCACGAACGTCAGAGGGATCTCTCCCTGGCGGATGTTGGCGAAACTCATCAGAAGAATCATCATGAATACGATTCCGCTGGCTCCAAGCAGTCCGGTTGTGAGCAGAAGGACGTTGAGCAGCCCGGTTATGAGCGCAGTGATAAGAATCATAACCGAGAGGCCCGGCCCGCCGTACTTCTCTTCTAGCGTAGGGCCTAGCAGCAATATGAACGCTAGATTGGAGAGGAGATGGTTCCAGTCGGCGTGGCCCAGCGGGTGCGCAACGAGCCGCACGAAGTCGATAACTCGGTTAAACCCCATGGTTGGAGGAACCGAGAACACCGCCTGAGTCAGCGCACGGCCGACAATCTGGTCGATGAGGAGAATGACCGCGGCTGCGAGCGAGAAGGTGAGGGTGACGGGAGCATTATAACGCAATCGCATAGTGGCTATACGATACGGTGCACGCGGTTGGTTATGCAAGTGAGCAATCCTCTTTCAACTAGTGGACAATCTCCCTCCCCAGGGTTGCGGGCGGTGCCCACGGTGTAAGGAGAGGCGGAGACGGGGAGCCTACTCGTCTTCGTCAAATGAAGCGAGCTCCTCGGTGACTTCCTCCCACTCGGAGGTAAGGGCTTCACTGCGCTCGCTCAAGCGGCGTAGCTCGTGAGCGCGGCGCCTGCTCGCATCTCCGTCGGTATAGACTGACGGGTCCGCCAGCTCGTGCTCGATCTGCTCTCGCTTAGCATCCAAGTCTTCAAGGGTTGAGACGATCTGTTCTTCCCGCTGTCGCAGGCGGCGAACAAGTTTCTTGGTTTCCCGGCGATCTCG
>PWGF01000282.1 GCA_003554375.1 Spirochaetaceae bacterium | reverse complement strand
GTCCGGCACCAGCCTGCCTGCGCGAGGGCGGAAGCTCCGGTATGTAGTGCCGCCTCCGGCATCCAGGACTCCAACCGAGAGCAGGCTCACCGGAGGAGGCGTTGCTTCCTCGATCTGCTCGAAAACCTCGCGGGGGAATGCACCGGCCCTATCGCCGTCATCCACGATGACAAGCGCTTCCACGGTGGGAAGCTCGGAGCCGGCTTGGGGGGAAAGCTCCACGTTCTCCACGGCCGAGGAGATGGCGGCAAGCGCCGGCTCCCAGTCCCGCGCCGTTACTGCCATGACGTGAAAGTGAAGCCCTTCCGGGTCACGAGCCGTTACCGTCGCCACTGCGGGCACCCCTTCGGGCGGGGAGCCGGCATGGAGTACTTCCGCCGAGAGGATATCTCGGTCACGGTTGAACCGGCGGCAAAGCATGGCCGCGGCGACGCGTCTTCGCTCATCGGACTCGGTGGAGCGGGCGGTCATGATGGAAACCAGATCCGCATTGACGTTGTGGCCGCTGTTCACGATCCGTCCCATGATCGATTCGATGTCGCCTGGGCGGTTCCCCGCTTGGAGCACCAGATCGATTGCGCGGCCGATCTGCTCGCGCTTCTCCGCTCGCAGCTCCTCCAGGTAGGTGCGGTCGACGAGGCGGTATCGAGCGTGGATCGCGACATCGGCAAGCTGCAAGAACTGGAATCCGCTGAGCACCGCGATCTCGTCGAGGAGGTTTGCAAGCCGCTCCGACTGGCTGCCGTTGATCGGGAGCTCCTCGAGGACAAAGATGGCCTCGCGGAGGAGCTCCTGCTTGAGCTGCCGCGTGGCCCGGCTGCGATATATCCGAAAGAGCGAGCTGCGCTCGCGATCCGCGCCTCCGAACTCGTCTCCGGCGTACCAGCGCATTGCGCGGTTCACGGCAGTGAGGAACTCTTCCGGTAGACCTTTCTCCCGGTCCACGCTCCGGCGGAAGTAGTGGACCAGAAGCTCTGCGTAGCTGGCTGGGCGCGCGAATCCCTCCGCTTCCAGACGCGTGCTCGAGAAGAGCTGCTCTATGGCGGCGTAGGCCTCCATGGCGTCCAAGATGGTAGCGGCCAGCTTGGAGCGCTCGATCTTGCCGTTGCTCCAGAGACGGGATGCGCGTGCGCGAATGTCGGCCGGGTGGTCGTGGCCGAGGAAGGTGGCCAGAAGCTCTCGCCTGGTGGTCTCATCCTCCGAGGGCTCCAGGCCGGTTGTGAACTCGAGGCGCGGGGTATCGGGCTCTGCGGTGGCCGAGCCGTCCCCTGCCGCTTCCAGTTTCAGGAGCGCTTGTCCGGCGCCGACCTGCTCGCCGTTCTTGACGGATATTTCGGAGATCACCCCGTCCTCAGGCGCCTCGACGAGCATCTCCATCTTCATAGCTTCTAAGGTGACGATCACGTCCCCTTTGGAGACGCGGTCTCCTGGTGAAACCGCCACTGACAGGACCAGCGAGGGTGAGGGAGCCTTGACCTCACCTGAGCCCTCGATCTCCAGGAGATACGGGTGCCCGTCCACCTCACACTGTACGGTGTCACCCCGTGCGACGGTCTGTATGTTGTATCGCCGTTCGGGAGTGATAAGGAGCGCTTCCTGATCGCGCCGGAGGTAGCGAAAGCTCTTGGTGATTCCGTCGACGTCTACATGGTAGGTGTTCTCGCCGACGGCCCGCACGTGTAGCTCGTAGCCGTGTCCGTCGTAGTTGAGATTCACGACATGCCCGTGTGCCGGGGATAGCTCTCGGGGACTTCCCGCCGTGGCGAACTGTTGGTCGAAGTTGGCGAACTCGGCTTGCGTGCGTTCCAGATACGCTTCTACCGCCGCGGCAAGGAGCGCGATTGGGCCGTCCGGTCCACGCGTCTTCTTCCCGCGCTCGGCGAGCATATGCTCCACGAAGCGGGTGGAGACTGCCCCCGAGCGAACCTCCGGTTGGCGGAGCAAATTGAGAAGGAACGAGCGATTGGTCGTTCCCCCCTCGATCTTGATTCGCAGCTCCCGGAGCGCTCGCTCCAGCCGCGCTAGAGTCTCGTGCCGGGTCGGCCCCTGCGCGATGATCTTTGCCACCATGGAGTCGAACTCGGCAGGGATGCTGCTGCCTTGCTCGATGCCGCTGTCGACGCGGATTCCGGGCCCGGCAGGAATCTTGAAATGCGAGACATACCCAGGGGCGGGAGTGAAATCTCGATCCGGATCCTCCGCATTGAGACGCGCTTCGATGACCGATCCGCGCCCGTCGGGGCGATGGTTTGGAATTGCCTCACCGAACGCGACTGCGATTTGGCCCTTGACCAGATCGATTCCGTAGAGCTGCTCCGTAATTGGGTGCTCCACCTGAAGGCGAGTGTTCACCTCCATGAAGTAGAATTCGTTTCGATCCAGATCGTAGAGAAACTCGACGGTCCCGGCGCTCTGATAGCCGGCTCCCTTCGCAAGGCGAGCGGCCGCCGCTTCGATACGCTCCACGGTCGTCGTGTCCAAGTCCGGCGGCGGCGTCTCTTCGATGATCTTCTGATTCTTGCGCTGTGCCGAGCAGTCTCTGACACCATAGGTGGTAACCGTCCCGTGACGGTCCGCGAGGACCTGGACCTCCAAGTGCCTCCCCGTCTGGACGAGGCGCTCCATGAAGAGAATGTCGTCTCCGGTAATTCGGAGCGTTTCATCCCTGGCGCTCGCAAACTGGGAGCTGAGCTGCTCCGGGCTCATGACGAAGCGGATGCCGCGCCCACCACCGGCGTGGGCCGCTTTGAGAATGCACGGATAGCCGATGGTCTCCGCCATCTCCTCGGCCTCGTGTACCGTCCGCACCGGGCCCTTGCTCCACGGAAGGATGGGAACATCGGTCCGTTCCGCCAGGTCCTTGGCGGCGATCTTGTCTCCGAGCAGGGCCATCGCTTCCGATCCGGGCCCAAGGAAGGTGAGGCCGGCTTCTTCTACCATCTTCACGAATTCGGCATCTTCGCTCACGAAGCCCCAGCCGGCCCAGACGCCGTCGCACCCGGTAGAAAGGAGGGCATTGAGCATCAGCTCTTTGTTCAGGTACGGAGTGACAGCCGTGGTCTCCACCGGCGGCAGACCGGAGATGGGATAGGCAAGATCCGCCTCCTTGGTGAAAAGTGCCTCGCTCTCAGCATCGATGAAAAAGGCCGCCGTGGTGAGCTCGGTACCGTGAAGCGCGTTGTACTCGCGCACCGCGCGAATGAACCGTACGGCAGCCTCGCCGCGGTTGATGATCCCGATTGTAGAGTTCGGTGTCAGAGTCGGAGTTGTGCTCACGAAGTCCTCCTTCTGTCCTGTACGCTGGTGGTCGGCCGGCGGCCGACGAAGGCCACCGTAGACGGCAGCGGGACATTGGTCAACCGCGAGTGTTCAGTCCTGGACAAGAAATATCGATACCGGAGGTGCGAATTAGCGAGGAGCACTACGCTCCCTCCCCACGCGGGCCATACGCGTCACGGTAACGCGCCCGGAGGCGGTTGTACAGCGAACGGGCAAACGGCGTAGCGATGCGCGGCGCCGTCGACTCGAAAAACTCCCACAGATCCGAGGGGTTGGCACGTTCGGCTTGCGCATACCGGTAGGCTTGGAGACACATGTCGATGAGGTTCATGTCCCGCACGAACCGGGCGGTCGGGGTGGCGCCTGCGGCGTACTCCTCCCAGAGACCTTCCACCTCGGCCTTCCCAGGGAGCTCCCCCACGAGTTCCGACAGGGCCGCTCGCTCGGCCTGGGCTTTTGACCCGTGCTCCGCGAGTGCGTCACCGGTACCGTGTCCGCCCGCGTCTTGCCCGCTGTCGGTCGTATCGTGCGCTGTCTCGTGCTCCGGGGAAGCGCCTCGGTTCGGAATATCCCCCGTGACGGCTTCCGCCAGATCGTGGATGACCGCCATAGCGACCGCCCGGCCGGAGTCGACTCCGGCCGGGCCGGCATGGATTGCGCAGAGGTAAGCGGTCCCCCAGCTGTGGTCGGCTACGGACTCCGGTTGCCGAACTCCACGCAGAAGCCAGCCCGTTCGGGGTTGCTCCTTGGCTGCGAGCGCTTCGAGGAGCCGGGTCACTTCGTCATCTTCCGCTTCGCGACCCGTGGGTTCGCGCTCTGTCGCTTTGCGATCCGGCGTCTCGCGATCTGTCACGATCGTCCTCCTTACTTCCGCGCTTCCGGAGGCAGGCATTCTTCCGGATGCGGGTTCCCGATACGTGCGCTTGACGGAACGGGAGCTCCGGCGCAAGAGTGCCGTCAGCATGTTTGGCGGACTGGCGATCCTGCTTCTCTTCCTTCTTCTCGGCGAGCTCGTGTCAGCTCTCGGCGTCGGGATACCCGGCAATGTGATCGGCATGATCCTCATTACCATCGCGCTATCGACTCGCCTTGTCAAAGTGGAGCAGGTGAAGGCGGCAGTAGATGTGCTACTCGACAACCTCGCGTTCTTCTTTGTCCCTCCGGGTGTTGGGTTGATGGTCCACGCCGGTCTCATTGCCGAATACTGGCTTCCTATATCGATCGCCGTTGTGGTGAGTACGGTCCTGGTACTTACGGTGGTAGGGCGGCTCCAGCAGGCTCTGGCAGGCGGGTCGCACGATCGATCCGGCTCGCGTCGGGCGGGGCGACCCGGCCCCCAGGCTAACTGCTCCGGGCTGCCCGAGGCAGGACCGGACGGACCGAGCGAGACCGGGGTGGGCGGCCCGCCCGAGGCGGGACCGCAGGGACCGAGCGAGACGGGCTCGTCGGGAGAGTCGCCCGCACCGCGTGTTGCGGGGCGTAGGGCGCCCGGGGAGGCAAGCGGGCGCCGGCGCCATGAGGCGGACCGAGCTGAGGCCGGCGGCGCAAACCGGTCGGCGGGGAAGGGAGGCGAACAGTGATCGGCTTACTTGAAACTCCGGTGGTATGGGTAGCGCTTACCACGCTAACGTATGTAGGCGCGAAGGCGCTGTATGCGCGGATCCGGTTCTTCCTCTTGCACCCTGTTCTGTTGACGGTAGCCGTGTTGATCGCGGTTCTTCAGCTGCTGGGGGTCGATTTCGAGACGTACAACCGAGGCGGGCAGGTTATAAGCTTCTTCCTGGGGCCGTCGGTTGTTGCGCTGGGTATACCGTTGTATCAGCGTCTTCAGGAGCTGCGGGAACAAGCGCCGGCGATGCTCGCGACGACGCTGGCCGGAAGCGTCGTCGGTATCGTTTCGGCGGTAGTCCCGCTGCTGATTCTCGGCGTACCGGAGGTCGTGACGCGCTCGATGAGTCCCAAGAGCGTTACGACCCCGATAGCGATTGCCATTGCCGAGGGGATAGGTGGAGACCAGGCTCTGACCGCCGGTTTTGTGGTGACTACAGGAATCCTTGGCGCCATAATCGGGCCGGTGGTGCTGCGGGTGGTCGGGGTGCGCAATGACGTGGCCTTCGGGCTCGCGATGGGATCGGCTGCGCACGGCGTAGGAACCGCTCGTGCCTTGGAGGAGGGGCGTCTCTCGGGGGCTGCGGGCAGTCTGGGGATCTGCTTGAATGGAATTGCCACGGCGATTCTGACCCCGCCGTTGGTTCGAGCGCTCCTGTCGATTGCCCTGTGAGAGGGGCGCAGGAAGACGGCGCTTACGGAGGTACGTATGGGATCGATCTCTGCTCGGACAACGCAAGAGAAACGCGACAACGGCGTTGTCATTCGCCCTATGGCCGACGGCGATAGACGAACGGTCAGACGGATCGTCCGAGCCACCTTTCCGGCAGTGGTGCGGGGGCTCTTCGCGTTTGCGGGCCATACCCTTGTGGCGGAGCGAGACGGTGTGCCGGTGGGTGCTGTGGTGCTCCGACTCGCGCGGGTTCGGCTCGGCGAACGCAAGGTACCGATCGGAGTCGTATCGTGGGTGTGCGTGGCCCCTCACGCGCAGGGAGCGGGGATCGGAACCCAGTTGATCCGAGCCGGCATCGCGTTCCTGGAGGGACAGGGCGTGAGCCGGATCTACGCGAACATACACGGTGATAACGCCGAATCGGCACGACGGTTTGCGGCTGCCGGATTCCGGCCGCTTCCTGCCGGTGCGCTGTGGTGGGGCTACGGCATTCACGCGGTTCGAGTTGCGGCGCTCACCGGGCCCCTCTTCGACGTGGGATATGTCCTGTGGCAAAGGCCCGAACCCGAACCGGGTAAGCAGCCGAGAAAGGGCGGGGACGGGGTAGTCCGAACCCTGGTGGCTCACGTCCCGGTGTGCTTCTTGGCGCTCGTGCGGATGACTGTGCCCGGCATGTGGGACTGGGCAATGCTGGGAAGAATGATCGTAGTGCTGTGGGCGCTCATCGTGTTCAGGCACCTAGCACAGCGGTTTGCCTCCCGGATGCTCGAGTGGCGGGGAAGGTATCGGATATGGGAGAGTGGATTTCTCCCTGCCGTCTTGACGGCGCTCGCGGCCGGGCTTGTGCTGCCGGTTACGGGGGCGTACTACCCAAGGGCTACGGCGTGGCGCTACGAGGAGCATCGAAGGGAGTTGGGAATAGTGGGTCTTGCCGGCGCCTGGAGTGTTATCGGGTTGACTCTGGCAGGAGTGGCGGCAGGGGCTCTATGGGAGGCCCCGCAGGTACTGTGGTGGGTGAGATGGGTGGAAGAGCTCGGAGCGGTCTTCCTTCTGGCCAACACGGTGCTGCCGGTCTTCCCGTTTCTTTCCTATGACGGGGTTCGGATTCTTCGGTACTCTTCGGTGGCGTGGACCGTAACCGCCGGCGCCGCGTTGGCGGTAGCGATCGTAGCGGTCGCCGGTCTTCCGTAGGCCGTGAAGAGCGCTCGTGTCCTCGACAAGCGGGGCCATCGGGGCTACGCTCGGCGATATGCAGAAGCGATGGTTCCGAATTGGCCGTCCAGGGAATGTCGGAGGGGAGCGACGGCCGCCAGGTCGGACTGGAAGGTGGCTCCGTGTGATCGTTATTGTACTGTTGGGTTTGCTGGTACTGTACGTGGCGGCACTTCCGTTCCGGAGTGAGCCTGTAGACCGAGTCCCGTTTTTCGCGGCTCAGGACGTAACGGTAATCGCGCATGCCGGAGCTCAAGGGCACGCTCCGCCCAATACGATGGAGGCTTTCGACGCGGCTATGGAGCTTGGAGCGCACGTTCTGGAGATGGATCTTCAGTTGAGCGCCGAGGGCGAGGTTGTGGTTATCCACGACGGCACTGTAGACGCCACTACGGACGGGTCGGGGCGTGTGGATTCGTTCACCGTTGCGGAGCTCAAGGAGCTCGATGCGGGATACCACTTCACGGATGACGAAGGGGAATACCCGTTTCGGGGCGAAGGGGTGGAGATCCCGACGCTCCGCGAGGTCTTCGAGCGCTACCCGGACGTACCGATGATCATCGAAATGAAGACCGACAGCGGAGACGAGATTATCGGCGCTGTTGCGGAGCTGGTGTCGGAGTACGACCGGACCGGCACGGTCCAGGTGGCCAGCTTCGAGGCCTCGTTTCTCCGGCGGTTCCGTGAGAAGAAGCCGGAGGTGCCCACCAATCTCGGGGTCAGGGAAGCCGGCACGTTCTACGCGTTACACTTCTTCGGCTTGCACCGGTGGTACCGGCCGCCGGGTGAGGTTCTGCAGGTGCCGGAACGCTTCGGGGTACTCCCGGTTCTCGGGGGCCGGTTCGTGGGCGCAGCGGGTCATCTGCGACTTGATGTCCAAGCCTGGACGATCAACGACCCGGATAGGATGGTGGAGCTGCTCGAGCTCGGCGTGGATGGGATTATCACTGACTACCCGGAACGCGTGCTGGAAGCGGCGGCGCGCGCCGGGCGCAGTGTTGTCGGACAGTAGCGCCGGCCTGTCGGAAGCTGAGCATCACCAATCCCGGAAGAGGTTTCATTTCTTGGAGGAAGCTCCGTTTCCCGGAGGAAGCTCCGTTTCCCGGAGGTCTGAGCTCAAGCGTGACGCCCGTGCCCTGTTTCGACGACCGTGGCAGAGGGTGTGATGAGTCTGTCGGTGGTGTGTCTAAAGGGGGGGGTAACCTGTGCGCTTGCGCGACCCATGTGTGGGCGGTGCACGCCGAACGCATGCTCCGTTGCAATGAGTCGCCTAATGCGGGTATACTTCGTTTTCATTCTCCTAACTATTGTGACGGATGTTGACGAAAAAGCGCTGTCCGGCTATTATTTGGCACGGTTGGTTGTGTTAACAACTGTTGTGCCGCAGCATCGGGCTGCGGTCGACCTGCGGGATAAGATGACCGGCATGGAGGGAGGTCCACGGAATGCGAACGCTGCGCGGTCTTACTCGGCTCAAGCCCGACCAAATGTCCCTGAATGGTGACGAGGTCCGGTCTCTCAAACCTACTCAGTTCCGAGTGCCTTTGCACCGGACGCCGGGCGGCTCGGCGGAAGTGCTGGTTTCGCGCCGCCAGGAGGTGAAGCGCGGTGAACGCCTGGCTGAGCCGGGGAATGAATCGGAGGTGCCGGTCTTTTCGCCGGTCTCGGGTAAGGTTTCTCGGGTCAGTCGTCTGCCGGTGCCCGGCGGCGGCTTGGTAGAGCACGCCGAAATTACTCCTGAGGCAGGGGAGGACGATGACGCCGGGGCCGGAACGGTAGTAGCCGGCGATGATGGCCAGGCGATTTCTCGAGCCAACGACAGAATGAGCGGTATGATCGGAGATGCCGGAAAGCTGGCTGAACGCGCTGTCCAGGCCGGGATCGACATGGGCCGGTTGGATGAGCTGCCCCTCGGACGACGACTTGCACGCGCTGCGAACGGCTCTGTCGAGCACGTGGTTGTCCCGGCGTTCGGCGCCGAACCGGGAGAAGGGCTCGCGGACTGGCTTGCGCGAAACCGGCCGGAGGCTGTAGTTGCTGCTGCCGGATGGATCGCGCGTGCTTTGGGTCTGGAAGCTCCGCTCTTCGTAACAGACAGGCGCCGGCGGCAGGTGCGGAGCGCCCTGCAGAGCGCGGCGGAGCGATTGAGCGTAGCAGTTCGGTTTTCGGAGCAGACAATCTCGTATCCGTTGGGGCACCCGTGGGTCTTGGCGGCTGCGGTTACGGGCAAACCGCCTGGAGCGGGAGCGCCTGCGCCGGAGAATCCGGCGGCGCTGGTCCTCCAACCGGCGGAAGCGGTCGCTCTGGCCGAGGCAGTCAGCGGAGATAGCCCGGTGCTCGATCGATACATCGAGCTTCGGACGGATTCCGCACGGCATGTGGTGCGTGCACCGATCGGAGGAGCTCTGGAGGAGCTGCTGGAATTTGTTGGGGAGTCGAGTGAATCTGCGGCAACCCTGGTCGAGGGCGGTGACATGACCGGGGAGGCTGTTCCGTCCATCCATTACAGCGTGCGACCGACCACAAGCGGATACCGGCTTTCGGCGAAAGTGCCGCCGGTCTTGGGGCCGTGCGTCAGATGTGGACGTTGCGTGGACGTGTGTCCGGTCGGGCTTCTGCCGTTCCGTTTTGTGGGAGTGACGGGAACGGAAGATCCGGCCGCGCCGGAGCTTCGAGCGGACGCGTGCATCGAGTGTGGCGCGTGGGCGGCGGTCTGCCCTGCGCGTATTCCGTTGGTCGGCTGGGTGCGGTTTGCGAAGAGCGGAGTCCCGGAACGGGACTTGGGTGATACCGCACAGCAGACGAGCGTGGAGAAGGGAGAAGCCGTATGAGCAGCACCGTAAGTAGTGAACAGCGGAAGCCCACGGAGGCACCTTCGGCGTCGGCACAACCGGGGGAAGCATTCTATCTTACCCCGCCGCCCCACGTGCGGCGCGGCTTTTCGACGACCACCAGGCAGCTGTTGCTCTGTGCGGCTTTGATTCCTGTCTATGCAGCCGCAGTATTCTTCTTTGGGGCTGCGCCGGTGGTTCACGCCGGGGTGGCGGTGGTGACCGCGCTCGTTGTGGAGGCAGTGGTACGGCTGTTGCGGAAGAGGTCGCTCCGGGCGCCGTGGGATGCTGGATCGCCGTTGACCGCCTTGCTCCTGGTGGCAACGCTCCCGCCGCACGCGCCGATCTGGATGACAATGATCGGTGTTCTCGTCGCGATCGGCATCGGCCGGGAGATATTCGGCGGGACGGGGCATACCATCTTCCATCCGGCACTGGTAGGCCGGGGATTCCTCGCGGCATCCTATGGGGGAGTTTTCCGGGCCGGTACCACTCCCGCCACTCCGTTCCCGGGCCTTGGCGGCCGCGGTGTTGCCGGCGTAACCGGCGCTACGCCGCTAAGGGCTATGGCGGAAGGGAGCGAGGTTCCACTGGAGAACCTCTTTGTAGGACAGGTTCAGGGAGCGATGGGCGAGACGAGCGTAGTTGCCATCCTCATCGCGGCGGCATTTGTGTTTGCGCTGCGCCTGGTGCGCTGGGAAGCGTTCGTTGCGTACGTGGTCGGCATAGTAGTGCTGGCGGCTGCGACGTCCCCGTTTGCAGAGTTCGCGGCTACACCGTTTGCGCATCTCTTTGCGGGTGGTGCAATGCTTGCCGCGGTTTTCTTCGTGACGGATTCGGAGACTACTCCGGTGACTCGGGGAGGGCGGATCGCTTTCGGTTTGGGCGCTGCGGCGCTCACGCTTCTGATCCGCATCGGGGCCGGGTCGGTTGAAGGCGCAATGTACGCGATACTGCTCATGAGTGCCATTGGCCCGCTGATTAC
The DNA here is from genome assembly GCA_003554375.1 of Spirochaetaceae bacterium. Taxonomy (GTDB): domain Bacteria; phylum Spirochaetota; class Spirochaetia; order DSM-27196; family SKKC01; genus PWGF01. Next base: position 100 of record PWGF01000282.1, on the reverse strand, counting down.
GCGTGCGGCACGGCCGCAACCGGAGCGGGCGTGGGCGCGGATAGCGCAGAGGAGGTTCGAATCATGACACGGCCGATTGCTGTGCTTACTATTGTTGCGG
>PWGF01000325.1 GCA_003554375.1 Spirochaetaceae bacterium | reverse complement strand
GCATCTCCCACCGGCGTGCATTGCCCTGGCCGGCGTTGTATGCTGCCAAGGCGGAGGGGATGCGGCCCTCGAAGCGCTCGAGTTGACGAGCCAGATACCACCCACCGAGGCTCAGGTTTGCCGCCGGGTCAGTAAGCTCGGGGTCGGCAATGTTCAGCCGAGCGGCGATGTCGCGCGCGGTTGCCGGCATCAGTTGTGCCAAGCCGATCGCTCCGGCCGCCGACTCGATCTCCGGGTTAAAGCCGCTCTCCTCTCTGGTGAGAGCGTAAAGCAAGTGCTCCGGCAGAGCGTGTTCCTTTATGACCTCTCGAAACTGTGGTCTGAACGGGCGAGGATATGCCAGCCGGGCGTACGACGCGTATCGAGCACCTTCCGGTTTCCGCTTCAGCATGCCCCCCAGGCGAACAGCGCGAAGGTACTCTCCCCGCTCCGCGAACGCCCTGGTTAACTCTGCCAGCGTATCAGCGGCCAGCGCCTCCCACTCAGACCGCGCTGCCTGATATGACTGATCCCGCAATCCGAGCTCCAGATATCCCAGCACGTACTCGTCCCAACTACTCTGAGGCTCCGGTGCGCCCAACACGCTTTGCTCGATAGGCAGTGCAACCGGGGTCTCCTCGAGGATAACCGCTGCCAAGAGCCCGTAGTAGGGGCTTGCCGTCTGCAGAGCAGCAGCCCGAAGCGCCTCTTCGAGCCTCCCCGCGTTCGGAGTGACGTAGCCGGCGTCCGCGGCGACCCGCAGCACAACGGCTAGCTGCGCGTTCGCACGAGGCATCTCCAACGTGCGCGACACCTCGTACAGCTCGACCAGCAGATTCCAGCGGCGGCCATCGATGAGCCGTGCCGTCAGACGCTCAAGCACTGGGCTCAACTGAGCCGGACCGTCTACCATGCCGATATACGAGTGAAGGTTACGGGCGGCCTCGGCAGGAGCGATGGTCAGCCACGAGCGAAACAGCTGGAGAACCGCGAGATCCACGGTTTCTCCCTCAATCTCCTTCGCGCTCCGGGGATCCTGCTCCTTTAGTCGATCAACCCCATCCAGAGCCCGCCGGTAGTGCGCTACGGCCTCTCGATGAAGGCCTTCAGCTCGAAGCAATCTCGCCGCGCCATTCTCGTATTGGAACTCCGACGGTCCACCAATCTCGTTCGCAAGGCGCGACAAGAACGCGGCCCCTTCCTGTCTGCGCTCCGTACGGTGGAAAACGGCGATAAGATCCTCGATGAACACGGGTGAGGAGAACGGCTCTCGGCCCAAGGGGAGCTCGTATCCTTCGACGACGACGGTACCGACCCCGCTCCCATCCATACCGCGGACGATTCCGCTGACGTCCTGGTACGCATCCGAATACTCGCCACGAGCCACCCGCCCCCGTAGCTGAAGAAGGAACCGATCCTCCTCCTTGAGTTCGAGAGTTCCGGGCGTCTCCATCTCCCATGCCGCTTCATCCTGGAATCCAACCGGTCCGTTGTCCTCGTCACTGAGTTCCAGGCTCAGCACAAGAGCGCTGAACGCTCCCAGAAGCTCGTCGGCCGGCGCATGCCGGGCTGCCTCTCGAACGCTCTGAGCAGCCTCGGAATGCCCCATTCCAACGGCTGCCCACGCCGCGTAGGTATGCGCTTCCGGATCAGCGATCCCGTTGGTCGCTTCCCAAAGCTCCTCATACGCTCCCGCTCCCAGAAGCGCTCGCCAACGAGCACGATCGAACTCACCTGACGCGTCAGGATAGTCGTCCGCAAGCGCGGCCGCCAGCTCCGAGGCGTCCTCGTAACCCCCGTCGCTCTCATGCCGGCTCAGCAGACGCTCACCTGCCGCCCTCCGCCACGGTTCCTCCGGCCGCGCCCATTGCGCCTCATAGAGCTCCCGCGCCGCGTTCGCAAAGCCGAGCTCCTCGTAGATAAGTCCAAGGTAGTATCCACCACCGGTACCGAGAAGAAATGCCTCCTCGGGTTGAAGTCCACTTTCGGCCGCTTCAACCAAGAAATCGTACCGCTCCGCGCGGATGAGCGACCGCGCGGACTCAGTCTCCACGCCCATCACGGTTTCGGGTCGGGTACATCCAGCCGTCGCCACCCCTGCTACAAAGGCCAGCGCTACCGCTGCCCGCACGGCGAAAAAGCACGATCGTCCAGCTGTAGAAGCTCCTGAGTATAGACACGACGACACGGCTATCCCTCCCGTTCTCTGTAGTAAGTTAGACCCATTGCTGAATTGCTGAAGCCGATTCTGTTTCTTGGTGGAAGTGTGTGTTGCGTTCATTGTCGGCACAAGCGAGCTAAATGAAGAGCCTGCCTCCTAAGGCACGGACCGAGGAAGTCGCTTCTAAGCGCGTGTGCCTGCCGGGTGCGGTGTTTCGCCACGGAATCAGGCGTCATTATCCGCTCACCTTGTCACCTTGGGCGTGAAACCAAGCCGGTAACGTCGCCGGGCACCGCTAGCCAAGGCCGAAAGCAGCCGTCGCGCGCGCAGCTTGCACCGCAGCATGTGCTTCCAGCGGCGGCGCGGGCTCGCCTTCCAGCATGCGGTATACCAGAAACGTACCCGCTGCAAGAATGGCGAAGGCAAGAAGCAAGTACGCCACAAAGAGAAGCCTTGAAGGTTTGCCGGACTCTGCCGCCGTCTCACCCCGCCCCTCGGGAGCGCTCAACGATTCATGCGGGGCGTACGGGTACTCGGGCTCCTCGTCGCTACCCGGAATCCGGAAGGTCGTAGTAACCCGCTCTTCGCTCTCTACCGTGCCGGCTTCGTCTAGTTCTTCGGCGAACTCCTCCGGACCGAACTCCTCCGGCAATACGTCCGAGTCGGGCAGCGCGTCATCACTACTCGTCAACGAGAAGTCAGGCGGTGGGCTCCATTCCAAGTCCTGAGTCAGCTGGACGGTCAGGCTCTGCCGTCCGCCACCGCCACCATCGGCCGCTTCCGCCGACAGATTTCCGTCAGCGTCAATTCCCAGCACAAGCGTAACCTCCGCTTCTCCGGCCGGTCCCGGCGGTAGGTCGTCAATGGCCAGGCTCCCGACATACTGCTGATCCGGTGCATCGCTGGAGCCTCGGTACAGATCGATGTGAACGCTCTGTTGATCATCCCGAACGGTGGTCAGAACCAACCGTTTTCGAGTCCCGCTTCCCTCATCCAACACGGGGAACAGATTCCCGTCGGCTGTCCGGATCGAAATAACGGAGTTTTCCACGTCGTGCGCCTCCCACTTCAAGAAAAAGCCTACGGCGTACCCGCGCCTTTGTCAACGAACGCACCGCGCCCGCCTCTTGGACCGCGCCCGCCTCCTCAGACCGTCGTCGTCCATCCGGCCGCCCTCACCACTCCGGCTGTGCCCGGCCACCCGGCCGCGCCGCCTCCTCAGACCGCACTCGCCCGGCCGGCTACGCCCGTCACTCCGGCTGCACCCCCGGCGCCGTGTCCTCCGCCGCTTACGCGCAGCGGCGCGGAGCTTCCGCCAGCATGCCGCAAGCCAAGCCTTTCGACGCCGGGCTCGGATATCCCGGCAAGAGGCGAATTGACACCCGAAGTCGGGGGGGCAATAATGCCGCTTGTGATGAACCTGGCACCGACAATTGGTGTTCTTCTTCTCGCCGTCGCTGTGCTGGCAGGAGTTAGCTTCCTCGTCGCCCGGCAGACCAGCGACAGCCCGCGGAAGGCGCAGCCCCCGCGCAAGAAGCGTGACCGAGAGAGCTTGATCCGCGAGGCTAACAAACGGCTGGCTCAGAATCCCAAGGACGAGAAGGCGTTATCTCAACTGGCGGATCTGTACTACTCCGAAGAGAACTGGGATAAAGCCTACCGGAGCTACGGCGCGCTCTTAGAGCTCGTTCCCGCGTCCAGCGATCTTGACGAGCTAACGATTTCGCTCCGGCACGCGCTCGCGGCCCTTCACCTCGGAAAACACGAGGAAGCGTACAAGGGGCTCATGATCGCCAAAGGAATGCGCTCGGACATGTTCGAGATTAACTTCAATCTCGGAAAGCTCGAGTTCAAACGCAAGCAATACGAACGCGCCGCCGCGTTGCTGAAGAGTGCCGCCGAGCAGCACCCGGATCACCTCGAGACCAACCGCTACCTCGCCCATTCGCTCTACCGGCTCCAAAATCACCAGGCGGCCCTGAGCGCGATCCGGAAGGTGACCGACCAGGATCCCGGAGACAAGGAAGCGCTCTTCCTCATGGGACAGTGCTACTTCGAGCTTGCCCAGACGGATCAGGCGCTTCGGCTATTCTCACACCTTCTCGGAGATCCCACCTATGGTCCCGGCGCGGCGCTCCGAGCCGGCTCGATATACCTCAAACGCGGTGAGGTTGAGTCCGCGCAGGCCGACTTCGAAATCGGTCTTCGCCACGAGCGAATGAAGCCGGAGATAAAGCTCGAGCTACAGTACCGCTTGGCTCTTGCCTACGCGCAACTCGGAAGGATGAACGACGCACTTAGCCTCTATCAACAGATCCACCAGGTGAACCCCGACTACAAGGACGTTGCATCGCGAATCACCACGGCCAAAGAGCTGACCTCCAATCAGAAACTTCAGACCTATCTTCTGGCGCCGGCAAGCGACTTCATCGCCCTCTGCCGGAATATGGTGCTCCGATTCTTCCCCCGGTCTAAGACACGGATCGTCGATGTGAGAATGCAGGGCAACGAGTACGCCGATATCCTTGCAGAGGTGGACACTGCCAAGTGGCAGGACGTTATCCTGTTTCGGTTCGTTCGGTCCGAAGGGAAAATCGGCGAGCTCATGCTCAGAGATCTTCACCAACAGATAAAGGACATAAGAGCAGGACGTGGCTTCTGCATCTGCGCCGGAAGCTTTACCGACGGAGCCAAGGCATTCGTAGAAGCCCGCCTTATCGACCTTCTTGCCAAGGAGGAACTGAACAAGCTTCTGGGGAAAGTCGACGTCACTACCATGTAAGGAGAGCACCGCATCGCAGCCGTTCGCGCCGACATGCTTCCGCGCGCAGACTACCATCCACCGGTCGGCGACGATTCTAAGCCGTTGTCCGCGACGACCGTGTTACCCCGCAGCACTACGAGATGCCGTTCTTCGTCGAGGAAGGGGACGCGAAGCGGATACAGCTCGGCATGTTGAATTCCGGCCGTTTCGAGCTCATAGTCGATCCGTGCGCGAGTTCCCTTGTAGAGAGCAGCAATGCCATCACGCGTCACCAGACGCCGAATGACCTCGCAAGTAGCCACGGTAAGCGGCTTCCAGGCGCGCGCCAAGATCAACTGGTACCGTCCCTCCAGCCGTTCGGCATCCTCCTGGGACACGGTCAGACGGTCACAACCGAGCAAGGCGACCGCATTTCGCAGGAATCCAACGCGCCTCCCTGAACGTTCCACGAGATTCATGCTCAGCTCAGAGATAGCTAGCGTCACCGGGATACCCGGCAATCCGGCTCCCGAGCCCAGATCGCATGCAGGAAGGTACGCCGGAGACGGCGCTCCGTCATCCATGCCGCCGGTGCGCGGTGCGCCTTGCTCCGGCGGACGCAGCTCCGGTCGCCGCGTCCTCGACGCACCGCGCTCCGGCCCCCGGAGCTCCGACCGCGCCGTGGTCGACAGTCCCTGTTCCGACTCCGCTTCATTCGATCGCCCCATTTGAGTTGGCTTCACCTCGCCTACGTCGAGCAGCGCCTCCAGCCGCGGCACCGCCGCAAGGCAATCGAGAACATGACGGATTACGAGCTCTTCCCCCGACGCATCTACCAGCCCCAGCTTGGGATTCCAGAGCTCGAGCTCCCGGACGTACCGGTTGAGGATCTCGTCGAGTCCGGGGCGCTCCAAGCCGAGCTCGGCAAGTCCGCGCGCAAGGAGCTCCTCGCCCCGCTCACCCTTGCTCACGGAGTGCCTCGCGATCCCGACTCCCGGCTGCCGGCTCCACCTCTTCCGACGAGCGCGCCGGCGCCGCCTCTTCCTCTGAGGCTCCCCCCTCCGCGCAGGGCGTCGCCGGTTCCGCTGCTGCCGCCGGCTCCGTCACCGAACGCGTCGACTGTTCGCCGGGCCCCGCAAGCTCGGCGCGTTCTTCGGCCCGAGCACGGTTTCGCTCGATTGTAGCCATCAAGACGGCGACATCGCTGTTCCGCACGCCAGGGATTCGGCCGGCCTGCCCGACGCTCGCCGGGCGGATCTCCCGAAACTTCTCGCGTGCTTCAGTGGAAAGCCCCGGCACACGCGCGTAGTCGAAATCGCGGGGGATCTTCATTCGCTCGATCTTCTGGAACTTGAGAAGCTGCCGCTCTTGCCTGGCGACATACCCCTCGTACTTCACATCCAGCTCTACCTGGTGCAGCCACTCGGTAAGAGGCTCACCGTTTGTTTCAAGGAACCCACTCGAGGCGTCATGCTTCCAGCCGCTACTTCGCCCCTCCCCGAAAGAATGGCAACGTGTGGCATCCGCCGGCCGGAGGCTCGGTTCGAGGCGCGCGAGGTCTGTTATCGAAAGACTCGGGCTTTTGAGCGCGTGGTAGAAGCTCTTTCCGACGAGCTTATCCAGCACTTCCGCACAGCCGGCGGGGTTTTCCCCGCGGCCCCGCCGATAGCCCTCGTTCCGTCTCTCGCCGTCGGCGTCGATCTCGGCTGCCGCCCGGACGTCGTCGCCGGTCACCTTCCGCTTTCGGAGCAGCCCTTTGATCTCCGCAATGCCTTCACGCTTTGCACGGAAATGCTCATACCGCTCTTGGCTGTGAAGCCCTAGCTCATAGCCTCGGTCGAAGAGGCGTGTATCGGAGCTGTCATGGCGAAGGACGAGCCGGTGCTCCGCCCGGCTCGTAAACATTCGATACGGCTCCTTCGTTCCGAGTGTGACGAGGTCGTCCACCATGACACCGATGTATGCCTCAGCGCGCGTCAGTATGAAGGGGGGCGCGTCCTGGAGGCGACGCGCCGCGTTGATGCCCGCAATTAGCCCCTGCCCCGCTGCCTCCTCATATCCGGACGATCCGTTGGTCTGCCCGGCGATGAAGAGGTTCTCGGCAAGCTTCGCTTCGAGCGTCGGATAGAGCTGAGACGGGTCGATGTAGTCGTACTCCACCGCATAGCCGGGCCGCATGATCTCGGCATGCTCGAGCCCGGGGATCGTCCGGATGAAAGCCTCTTGGACATCCTCCGGCATGCTCGACGATACACCGTTGAGGTAGATCTCCTCGGTGTCCATGCCCTCCGGCTCCAAGAAGATCTGATGCCGGTCCCGATCGGGAAACTTCCGGACTTTGTCCTCGATGCTTGGACAGTAGCGGGGGCCGTTACCCACGATCTTGCCCGAGTACAGCGGCGAGCGGTGCATATTGTCGGCAATGATGCGGTGGGTACGCTCGTTCGTAAAGGACACGTAACAGGAGAGTCGTGGGCGATCTAGTTCCCGGTTCGAAAACGAGAACGGCACGACCTCCTGGTCGCCGAACTGCTCCTCGAGTTGAGAGAAATCAATGCTGCCGCGCGAGACTCGCGCAGGGGTGCCGGTCTTGAGCCTGCTCATTCGGAAACCCAACTCGCTGAGCGGCCGCTCGAGCCCGCGGACGGCGGGCTCCGCCATTCGTCCCGCCTCCTGCACATGCTCGCCGAGAAATATCCGCCCGTTGAGGAACGTACCGGTGGTCAGCACGACTACCCGAGCAGTGAAGCGCTTGCCGCGTTCGGTAACCACGCCGCATACCCCGCGACCGGTAGACTCGAAGAGCAGATCCACGACAGTGTCCATGAACACGCGAAGGCCCGGCTGCCGCTCCAGGGTGCGCTTTGCAGCCACCTCATAGGCCTTCTTGTCCGCCTGCGCTCGAGGTGCCTGAACGGCGGGGCCCCGCGACCTGTTGAGCACGCGAAACTGGATCATGGTTCTATCGATCAAGCGCCCCATCTCCCCGCCAAGCGCGTCGATCTCTCGCACCATGTTCCCCTTGGCAAGCCCACCGATGGCGGGGTTACAGCTCAACTTGCCGATCGTGTCCAGGTTCTGGGTGACCATGAGCGTCTGAAAATCCAAGCGGGCCAGCGCCAACGCGGCCTCTATGCCCGCGTGGCCACCTCCCACAACAACCGCATCAAAATCCATAACATCCCTCACGTTACCAAAAGCGTCGTTCGCGCGGCAACGTCCGGCGAAGACACCGCGTCCCGCGGTGGCGTTCACTTGCCGACACAGAAGCTCCCGAACATGGTGTCCAACAGATCGTCCGTAGTGACCTCGCCGGTGATCTCGCCGAGCAACTGAATGGCCTCTTGCAGATCGACCGCCACCACATCCGCCGGCTCGCCTGCGTATACCGATTCCGCGGTCCGGTCGATCGCGCCCACGGCTGTTTCGAGGAGCCGCCGCTGCCGTTCGCTGTCGATGACGACTTCCTCAGCTGCCGTCGTAATCCCCGCCGTCAACCGCTCGGCTATTGCACGGCGCAACTGATCGAATCCTTCGGCCGTCTCTGCGCTCACCCCCACGAACCCCTCGGGAGGGGCGCCGGCAAGGTCGAGCTTGCTCCACACCGCAATAACCCGCTTCTCCTCCCGGAGTGAGTCGATCAGCCGGTCGTCCTCGTCGCTGACACCGACGGCGCCGTCGACGAGGTACAAGACCAGATCCGCGTTTCGGATGATCTCCGAGCTCCGCCGGATCCCCTCGCTCTCCAGAGCCTCCCCGACGTCCCGCAGCCCCGCCGTGTCATATAACCGGACCGGTATCCCCTCGATCTCGGCCTCCCGCTCGATATAGTCCCGGGTGGTGCCGTGATGCTCGCTCACGATGCTTCGCTCCTCCCGAGCAAAAAGATTGAAGAGGCTAGACTTACCGGCATTCGTCGGACCGGCCAAGGCAACGCGCACTCCCTCCTGGTAAAGCCGCCCCTGCTCATAGGTCGCAGCGAGACGGCGGAGTTGCTCGCCCGCCTGCTTGAGCGGGGCCGCGTCGACCGGCACGTCCTCCAGCTCGTCCTCGCCATAGTCGAGCTGGACCTCCACCGTGGCCAGAACCTCAAGGAGGTGCTCTTTGACTGCCCGAATGCGGCGCTCCACCGCCCCGGAGAGCCGATGCAGCGCCAGACTCCGGCCGGCGGCGGTCTGCGAATCCACCAGCTCGCGCACGGCCTCCGCCCGGGTGAGATCGACCTTTCCGTTGAGGAACGCCCGCATTGTGAACTCCCCGGGGAGCGCCGAGCGGAACCCCCTTCCAGTCAACAGCGACAGAAGCGCCTCAACCACTGCCCGGCTTCCGTGTGTAGATATCTCCACCGACTCCTGCCCGGTGTAGCTGCGCGGGGCGCGAAATACGGTACAAAGGACTTCGTCGACCACGGACCCGTCCGCCGGGTCCATCATACGGCCATGGTGAACCGTATACCCTCGGGCCCGACGAAGGGCTTCGGGCCGAGAGAAGCACCGCGCAACCAGCTCCACTGCCCCCTCGCCCGAGGTGCGCACTACGGCAACCGCTGCCCGGCCGAACGGGGTAGCAAGGGCGACAATTGGCTCGTCATGGTCCATCGCGTTCCGGTTCATACCGTACGCACCTTAGCCGCGCGGCTTCATCTGGGCAAGACGTAGCGCCCCGACACGCGCCGCCGGCAAGCACCAAACCAGGGCACTCGCCATAGCGCTTCCGGCTGGGAGCCCAACTGCGTTTCGTCTCCCTTGGTCCTGCCGTCACGGAGTTGCTTTTCACGCGCCTGACCACTTACACTTCGTGGTGGATAGAAGCGAGCGATCGTTCCCGAGAGCTCTTCGGGAGGAGGCATCATGAGCGACGGAAAGCAGAACTACGGCAATGGCGGAGCAACCGGTGGCACCCACGGGAGCCGCGACAGCCGGAGCGCCGGCGGTATGAGCAACGAGCTTCGGCAAGAGCTCGAGGAGACCGATCTCACCGGCATGGACCGCCGGAGCGCCAAAGAGTACGTGTACCAATACGTCGCCACCTACAACAACGTGGCTAAGCAGCTCGAACAGGCCCGCAACGATGCAGCACTCTGGCAGCGGCGCGCCGAGCTTGCCCGGGACAAGGGTGACGAAGAGCTCACCCAGGCCGCGGTCGAGCGTTGGGAAGCGGCTCAGTCTCGGGTGGAGCAACTCGCGCAAGAGGAGCAGGAGCTTGCCCGCAAAGTAGAGCGGCTCAAGATGAGCTGGGACCGGCTCTCCCGCACTCCCGAGCGAACGGTCGATGCCGAGGCGCTTGCGCAACAGCTCGACGAGATCGTCGGCGAAGAGGACAAGACGCGCCACAGGATGAAGGACGTCGAGGCTGACAGCGCGCTCGAAGAGCTCAAGAGAAAGATGCGCGAGGAAGGCCTCTGATGGCGGCGGAGCTCTTTCCTGACCGCAACCGGCCGCTCATCTTGGCCCACCGGGGCTATTCGGCCCGGAATCCGGAGAATACGATGATCGCGTTCAGAGACGCCGTCAATGCCGGAGCTCACGGAATCGAGCTCGACGTGCAGCTGGCCGACACCGGAGAGATCATGGTCTTCCACGACTACGAGCTCGCACGCACTACCGGAGCAGCCGGCAAGCTCGCCGACACCAGCTACACCGCGCTCCATGAGCTCGATGCCGGCGGGGGCGAGCACATCCCGCTTCTTACCGACATCCTCAACGAGTTCGGGAAATCCATCCTCTACGACATCGAGATCAAACACGAAAGCATCCGCCCGACCGGCATCGAAGAGGCGCTCGTCAGCCTCATCGAAGCTCGAGGGCTCGAGCGAAATGTCGTT
>PWGF01000433.1 GCA_003554375.1 Spirochaetaceae bacterium | reverse complement strand
CCCCAAGATACGCAGATCCCCGAAGGTGAGTACACGTTTCGCGTCGGCGAAGAAGAGGCGACTGTCGAATTCCCGGGCGGCCGGATACAGGAATTTGCACAGGCAATCAACCGCCAGGCGGAGCACCTTGTCCAGGCAAACGCAGTTCGGGATACCACCGATACGGTGATTCTCAGCCTGGAGGCGCAGGAGACCGGTGCAACAAACCGTATGGAGCTGCTGGGAGAAACAGCGCGGCTCGGGGTTGAGTTGGGCATCCTCGAGCGGGAGGAGCGACTGGAACGGCCGGTCGAGCTGACCGATGCAACGGTGACGTTGGAAGCCGGCGATCCGGATGGACTCGAGATCGTGGATAACGAGATTCGTCTAGATCCAGGTGTTGAGGCCGGCGTTCCCGTGGAGCCGAATATCGACCCGACAGACGACTACGTCCTTCGATTCGAGTACGAGGTTATCCGCGTAGATGATCCGCCTGTAGAGCCACTCGAGCCGCCGCAGATTCCCGGACCGGACCTCCCTGAGCCGGGAAGAATCCAATTCGAAGACATCGAGATCTTCGGCGAGCCATGGGAAATCGAGCTACCGGAGCTCGAGGAGCCGGGACCACCGGAGGAACCCGTTGAAGATTTCCGGGTGATCTCGGCACTATCGGAAGAAGAAGAATACCAGCTCCCGGAGCTAGAGGAGCGTGAAGAGCCGCATCAAGCGCAGATCCCTTTGGCCGACTACGCCGATCGAGTTATCGCGCTCGCCTTCCGGAACCGGAACACCCATCACAAAGTCGTCTTGCGCAATATCGTGGTAGACGATATCGATGCGCGCGGAGAGTATGTACCCCGTCATCCATCGCAGACCGCCCGCGATGCGCAGCTCGAGCTGAACGGCGTTCCCGTTACCCGAAGTACCAACGAAATCGACGACCTGATTCCCAGAACGACTCTCCGGCTGCATCGCGCATCGGAGAAGCCCGTGCAGGTCGGGATCATGCCGGACGTGGAAGAGATCCAGGATGGGATCCTGGACATGATGAGCTACTATAACCAACTCATGTCCGAGATCAACGTGTTGACCCGGACGGAAGAGGAGGTCCTGGATCAGATCGCCTGGGAAAACCAGGAGGAACGGGAACGAGCGGAAGAGCGGCTGGGCATGCTTCAAGGCAACTCTACGCTAATGCGGCTGCGAAGCTCCCTCATCACCATTATGACCAACAGCTATCCCACAAGCGCCGGCCGTGAGCTGAGCATGCTTGCCCAAATCGGGATCGCGAGCGATACCCGTGATCCCGGGCAGCGAAGCTTCGACTTGGGGCGCCTTCGAGGATACATGGAGCTCGATGAGTCGGCATTCCAACGGGCGCTGTCGGCTAACATTGGGGCCGTACGCCAACTGTTCGGGGCAGACCAGACCGGTGACGGTGCAGTGGACGGCGGTATTGCGTATGAAGTTGAGCAACACGTGAGCGCCTACACTGGAACCGGCGGGCTGCTGGCGACTCGCTACCAGCGGATCGAGAACTCAATCGACCAAGTGGAACGGGAGATGGCTCGGCTTGAGGACCGGTTGGCCCGGAGAGAAGAAGACTACCGGCGCGATTTCGGCAGGATGGAACGCGAACTCGAACAGCTGGAGGAGATGGAAAGCCAGCTCGATAGTCTTGCTCCTCAACAACGAAGGTAACGATCATCCGGCGTCAAGCCTGAAGGTGCTCAGGAGAGCCGTTGCGCGTTCCCGGATCGTTGGCGTTCACGTGTGCATCTTTCCACGGACCTCAACCCTTCGGTTCGGGCCGATGCCTACCGAGAATATAGGAGGGAGGGTAAGTTGTCATGCGCATTCTCGTAAACGATCAGGAGCTGGACGTTCGGCTCGAACAAGAGCGGACAGTTGGCGAGGTGGTAACAGGCCTCGGCAGATGGCTGTCTGAAGCCGGTCTTCGGGTAGTTGACCTTGCCGCCGATGGAACAGAGGTTTCGCTAGGGAACGACGATGACCGTACGTTGCCTGTTGAACGCGTCTCAGAACTCCGCGTCACCGCAGTGAGTCGCGGCGAGCACGAGCTATCCGCTCTCACCACCCTCGTGGAGTGGCTCGATCTGCTACAGCGCAACCTGATGCAACGGACGCCTGAAACGTTGGCGGATGTGCTCAGCGAGCTTCCTCATCTTCGCTCCACAATCCGAGGGCTCGTGCACACTATGATGCGAAACGAAGGTGACTCATCCGCCCAATCCGCGCTGGATGACATTGCGTCACGCACGGCGTCCGGTGAGCAACTTTCGGAAGCTGCCTGTGAAACCGCTATCCAGAAGGTGGAAAGCCTGCGGAACCTGGCGGTGAGTCGGATCCGGGAACTGTGGCGTCCGCGAGCGGAAGCACAGGCGACCACCCGCGCGCTGCAGTCCGAGCTGCCGAAGCTCGCTGAAGTAGCAGTACTCTTGCAGACGGGTGAAGATCGGGAAGCCATGGGTCGGATCGTCCGCTTCACGGAGCTTACCGAGAAGATCTTGCGCGTTGTCGGTTCGGAGCTCCCGGAAGCCGGCTCGCTCAACAGCGCTCTGGACGAGTTGATGAGAGCTTTCGCCGACCAAGACAGCGTCCTCATTGGCGATATCCTGGAGTACGACGTGGTTCCGGCGGCCACCGAGCTGGTTGACTACCTAGCGGAATCGGCCTCCTATGATCGAGTCGAGTCTTCGCCGGAGCGGCCGATGGAACATAGCCAAAGGGATGTGGTCCGGCGGAGTACGCCCGGTTGAACGCGGTAGAGTTCCATGTACTCCCCTTCTACGTTGCTAGCAATCGACTATCTCACCGATACAAGGATGGACATCCTTGCGGCCGCGTTGTTGGCGGGCCTCATCCTTATAATGATTGTGGCCGCCAAGCTTTCAGGCGGCAACCGGGGCACTGCTAAGAAGAAACGTCACGGTTCACTTTTTGGGTTTGGCCGCAAGGCACGGCGGGCCGGGTTGAATCGTGTGCAGATTCGTGCATTGCGTAGCGTGATCAAGCGATACGGGATTACAGATCCAGTGCGGCTGCTCACAAGTGAAGCGTATCTTGATCGGGTTCTGTCGCAATCGCTGCGGGATCTGAATCACGCCGCCCTGGAAGAGGGTGAGCGCGAACGGCGAAAGTATGTTCTCCTGTCGACCAAGCGCAGCTTGAGCACGGTGCGCAGCACCGGGCCACGTAAGCTGAGTACGAAGCAGCTGCAGAATGGCACGGAGCTTACACTGATTACGGACGACAACGAACGCTTCTGCGCTCGCGTCGTATCCAGCAGTCAGAGTATGCTCGGACTGAGGGCGATGGACGACAGCTATCACCACTCCTTTCCGGAGTGGGCAAAAGGCACGCCGCTCAAGGTGACATTCCACGGCCGGGAACCCGGTAGCCTCTATGGATTCCGTACGACGGTTCTCGGTACCAGAAGGAAAACCGGCACAACGATTCTGTACCTTGTTCACTCCGATGACGTCCGTCATATACAGAAACGTCGAAGCCCTCGACGTGTCATGGACAAACCGGCCTATTTCTACCCGGTCACCGTCATGCAGTCAGGAGGAAAAGGTGGAGGAGCCCGGGCCGTGGTAGCACGCGATCGGCGACACCTCGGGCATTTGGAGGACATTTCCGCCGGCGGATGTGCGCTCCGGGCAAAGGTCCCACTTCGAACCGGCAGCCTCATTCGCGTGGACTTCGAGTTCTCGCCTAACAATCAAGTAAGCGCATATGGAAAAGTGAGAAGCGTTGAACGCCAAGGGATTTACTCCCTGATGCATATAATGTTCACTCGTGTTTCCCGCCGCCATCTTAACCAGATTCTCGCGTTCGTTTATGATCTGGAGGGAGATAGCGAGGAGTGGTGAGACCGTCTTTCGACCGTGACTCGCCCAGAATCACCGAAGAGAGCGGTGCCTCGGGGCTTGCCGCCGGGGCTCACCGTCGGGGCGCGCCGCCGCGGAGCTTGGCGTCGGGGCGCGCCGCCAACTCGCTCGCAATATCCGGATAGGCAGCTCCGTCGAGCGAGGACGGCAGTGTCCGAATGCCAATCACCGAGGGGACGACAGAATGGATGTGAGAATTGAGGAGATTCGGCGTAATGAGCTCCCTCTGGCCTATCGCCGCGTATTCCGGGCAACGGTCCGCTTCCGGGCAAACCACGCTCTCGAAGCGGCAACTCCGATCGAGTTCGCCGTGGAAAGCGATGCCCTGGGTCAGTCGCACATTCACGTAGAATGGTTGGAACATCCGGATTACCCCGTCGTGCCGTTGCTTCGCGTGCTCCGACAGCGGATAGCAGAGCTCGACGCCGCCGGTCAACTGCCGTGACTACCTCGCCGGATGCCCCGCGTCCTGCAGGGCGAACCTTGCCGGCTGCAGGCTTCCCTTCTTGCGACGGATTCGCTACAAATTGCCTTATATGCATGGCCCCGGCAGCACTTCGGACAAAACCATACGCTTTCGCGAGAGCTCGCACTCTCCCACGCACACACAGGAAGTCGGCCGAAGGTTAATACGGCGCTTTGGAAGCCCCGGCCGACTGTTTGCGCTTTCGGGAGAGCTTGGAACCGGCAAGTCGGAACTGGTCCGCGGCATGGCTCGAGAACTCGATATCCACGAGCCGGTCACGAGCCCCACCTACGCAATCATCAACGAGTATGAAGGCCCTGTCCCTCTCATCCACGTCGACCTATACCGCATAAGCGAGTCCGAAGAGCTGGAGCTCCTCGACCTCTGGGCTCATTTCTCCGATGCTGCGATCATAGCCATCGAATGGGCAGAACGGATACCTGCCTCCTGGCTTCCCGGTGAAACGATCCATGTCCACATTGCCCTCACCGAAGACCGAAAGTCCGGCCACGCGCCGGCGTCCAACGAACGGACGATCACTGTCTCGGGTGGAGGCATCGCGCAGCGCCAGAACATCGGGGATTCGGGAAGGAGCACAGCCGGATGAACTGCCTAGTGGTAGACACAGTGTCCGCTCGCTTGGAGATCCTTTTGCGGACGGACGACGCATGCTATTGGCGCGGCCGGGCATCAGGTCTGACCCATAATGGCACGCTGGCCCCCGCAATCGCTGAAGTCTTGACGGAAGCCGGCATACAAGCCGCGGACCTTGATCTACTCGTGGTCCCTCGCGGCCCCGGCAGCTTCACCGGACTGCGAATCGGCTTCTCCGTCCTGAAGGGAATACAGGCTGCGGTGGGATGCGAGCTCACAAGCGTAAGCTCGTTGGAAGCGATAGCTGAGCCGTACCGGCCACTCGGTCTTCCGGTGCTCGCGGCGATAGATGCGCGAAAGAAACGCTTCTATGCGGCGCTATTCAGTGCCGGCGATACGCTCGAGGGGCCTGCCGACATTGCCGAAAGTGGTATCATCGACTGGTGCGATGGCCTGTCTCATGTGCTGGTAGCCGGACCTGACGCGCCGGATCTTGTGCGCCGCATGACCGCCTTGAAACAATGGAACGACGAGCCGGCTGAAGACCGTGCTCGGGAAGAGTACGCGGGCCGCAACGCGCCTCCTCAGAAGAAACACGCACCAACGGATCAGAGGACACCTCCACGCCTCACCGTTATACCCAGCGACGGAGGCCTAACCGGGCCCTTGCTTCGCTTAGGTATGAAGGCATTCGAGCGGGGCGAACGAGAATCCGAAACCGCGGGGCCCGACTACGTTCGTTCTCACCAGGGCAACGAGTAGCCCCCGATCCCGGCACCCGCGCCGTTCCGAACCGCATCATTCCCGCGACCGGCTTTGGGTTGTTCCGCGAGAATCCGCTGGGGAAGTCTTCCCCTTCTCCGAAGAGCTCTCGAATGAACCGCGCTCTCCAGCCGGATTAGGAGGGCTCTCCTCGGAACTGTCTGAGCTACCTTGAGAGAAGATCTCGATCTCCGGAATAGCCCGGGCCGCTGCCGCGGCGCGGTTCTCTTCCTGGATTGCTTCATACACTTCGGCGCGGTACACCTTCACGTCCCGCGGCGCACTGATCCCGAGCTTGACCTGATCGCCCTTGATCTCGACGACTGAGACCTCCACATCGTCGCCGATCATGATCTTTTCATTGTGCTTCCGTGCCAAAATCAGCATGCGTTCGTCCGAAGGCGCTCCAACTCCTCAAGTATGGTGTGCCGAAGCCCCCAGCTAGGGTTCGTAGAGATGGTCTGCCGCCCGACGCGGCGTTTACGGTTGATGACCAGCGGCCCCTGAAGGTTTGCCGTCATCAACCTCTCGTCATCGGGGATTGTCACTATAGCAAAAACGAGTAACTCTTGCACGTCTTCGGCCCCGACCGCCTCGAGATCCTCCTCCGTGACATCCAGCGTGTAGTCGGGACGGAAGACCATCGGATCGATAAGCACAAACGCGGTCGCAGGCTCTTCCAGGCTCTGAAGTATGTAGAACGGGGGGCGATGAGAGTCTAAGAGGGCAAACCGGCAGAGCCGCTCGAATCCGAAGAGACCGGCCGGGAAATCGATAATCTGCCGCTCGTCGATCTCAACGGTCCCGTACTGTTTTGTCTGAATACTAGGCATACCTTACCTCAAAAAATCTAGAAGTGTGGGTGGAAGAATGCGAGCCGCGGTCTGCACGGCGGCACGGTGGGTGTGCTCCATCATCCGGAAGTCGGTGATAGCTTCCGCCAGATCGATATCCACCTCTCGAGAGTGCTGTCGGTCGATTCTTCCGCGTACGATGTCATTCCGCTCTCCCGCCATCTCCAAGCGCGCATCCAGCGCACCAAGACGCCCCAGCCTGCCGAGCATGTTATCCATCGCCTCATCAATGCCGCGGAGCCCGTCGCCGCCCACTTGAAAACTGTCACCTTCCATAAGCCGGTCCCGGAGCGAGATAACCATATCAAACGCGCTCCCCCCGTAGACTTCCGCCGTGTCCGCGATGTTGTCGGGAGCTCGTCCACGCTCCTGGATGAGCCCTAGATCCTGAAACACGCTGCCTTCCCCATCTTCCAGCCATATCTGATGCGGCGTTGTCGATTCGATGACAAGCCCATCCTGGATCGGGTCCAGCCGGGCCCTAACGGCAGCGTCGCTCGCGTTGATCCGGTCGATGATTGTCTGGGCGGTATCGCCTTCCTGCAACCGGATCTCGGCATCGTCGATGAATACGCTCGAAGGCTCCTGAACGACATAGTTCGTTGCATCCACGGTCGAGTAAACCTGCTGGTTCTCCGCCCAGAAGACTTGGTTGCCCGGAAAGTTCAAGGGTACGAACGCGTCGTCTCCGATTTCCGCACGGTTGGCGGTCAAATCTCCGCGGTAATTCACGTTCGTTATGGCAAGATCGTCGAAGCCATCGATACTCCCTCGCAACACCTCGAACGCATCCCCATGCGTCCGGCCCCCACCGAAAATGGTCTGCCCTGTCCCGTTGCTTGCGTTGGCGATGTCCACCATCTCCTCGAGCAGCTCATTGACCTCGCGGCCCATCGCTTGAAGGTCTTCCGGCTCATATACTCCGTTGGCGCCCTGTACGGCAATCTCACGCACCCGCTGGAAGATGTCCACTGCCTCACGGAGATACCCCTCGGTCACTCGATGGTTGTCCTGCGCATGGCGGATATTCTTGGCATAGCGGTCCAGGCGATTCCCCACGCTGTCGTACCGGGTTGCCTGGCCTGCCGAGACCGGATCGTCCCGCATGTTCTGGAGCCGCTCCTGAGAGGAGAGACGATCCTGCTGCTCTTGCAGATCGACCTGTCTACGTTGCATGTAGAACTGATTGCTGTCGTTGGGGAGATTAGTACTAATCCGGTTCATAACGTCCTCCCGGCTCCTCGAGTCACCCTGTTGGGCAACCGGATACTGCCGGATGCGCACCAACGGGAATCAGGGGGGCGCCCCGTGCCGATAACGCCAGTCAGTACTCCGCGTTCCCGTGTCGTTCTTGGCCGCACGCGCTACACCCCCATCCGGTTTATGATCGTATCGAGCATCTCGTTTACCTGTGTCACGTACCGCGCTGCCGCCTGATAGCCGTGCTGAAACTTGATCATCTCCGACAGTTCTTCGTCCATATTTACACCGGATATCGATTGCCGCCAGTCGCGTAGGTCCTTGGCCAGGTCTTCGTGGGTCCGGAAACTCTGTTGGGCCTGCTCGCTTCTTAGACCGGCAGCGGTAGCTGCCTCGGAAAAATAGTCGTCGAACGTGGCCATGTTTCCGACCATGACAGGGCGGTGCCGCAGTGCGGCAATCTCCTCCGCCGCGGCGCCGTCACCAACCTCCCCATCGCGCGTGCCGCGGGCAAAGCCGCCGGCGACGTTGGCCGGCTCACGCTCCACAGTGGGATTGATGCCGATCCATCCGGATGGATTCGCCCGTGGCGCCACGGCGAATTCGACGTCGTCCCGCAAGTCGTCGACCGCATCGGGAACGTTCCAGCTATACGCGCCGTCTGGGCCGGACTCCGGAAGCAGACCGGCGTATCCAACGAGGAACTGACCCGAATCTTCAACGTGGCGAATAACGAAGTCCGGATTGTCTCGAACGGCGGCTGGAGTACCCTTCATGCTCAGTCGCCCATGACGGTCGAGCCTGGCCACCACTTCCGCCTCCGAGTTGTTGATTCGGCGAACAACCTCGTCAACCGTATCCGTCGGCGCGTACTCGACTTCTACCGTGTTCTCAGGTCCGGAAAGGGTCAAGGTTCCGTCCAATCCGATCTGCTGATCCGGATTCAGCTCGTTCGTGCCGGTCACGCGAAAGAGATAGGAGGAGTCGAGCTCACCGTCACCGCTGCGATCGAGCGTTCCCAACGTGTTCTCAACGAAGGGAAGCTCCACGAAGAAATCGTTCCCGGTCTCACCGTTCAATCCGTAACCGTCACGGTGGACCTCGTTGACGGCATCGACCAGGTTCATCGCCATATTGTCCAGGCTCTGTATCTCATCTACCAGATCCTGGTCCCGCAATTCGAGAAATGCTGCAAGCTTTCCGGAACGGAGCTCTACCTCGTCCCCGGAGCGCGACCACAATACGCGACTGAAGCCGTTGTTCTGAGGATCGGCCTCTAAATCGAACCCCTTCGCCGTACCGCCTTGAACGATGACGCGGCCGCCGACATAGAGATTGAACTCAAGCGGATCGCGGTCGTCCACCGCTATGTCGACGTGACCGGCCAATTCCTCTACTAGTAGGTCGCGGCGGTCGTAGAGGTCGTTCGGGTTGTCACCCGCAGCCTCCGACTTGACAATTCGTCTGTTGAGTTGAGCGATCTCGCGCGTCAGATCGTTGATCTGATTTACCGAGCCCCGGATCTCTTCTTCCAGCGATGTTCGAATCCGCGAGAGCTCATTATATCGCTCTCGAATGGTTTCGACGACCGTCTGACCGCGCTCCACCACCGCCTCGCGAGGTGCTCGCTGATCAGGGTGCAGCGAGAGCTCTTGCCACGCTTCCCAGAACCTGTCGAGCATACCTCGAACGGACTGGTCGCCCGGCTCGTTGTGGAGTTGATCTACCATGAGGCTGTACTTGTCGCGCTCCTCCCAGTAGGTCTCGTGGCCCGCCTGAGTAAGGATCCGGCCTTCGAGAAGCTGATCACGGACACGCTCGATAGCCGTCGCTTCCACACCCTGACCGAGCATTCCAGGACGGTCGGCGCGCGCAAGACTGGGACGCGTAATCGAGTGATACGCTGAGAGCTCGACACGTTGTCGGCTATAGCCCTCGGAGTTCGCATTCGATAGGTTATGTCCGACCGTACTGAGCGCCCGCCTGTGCGCCAGCAGGCTGCGCCGGCCTATCTCAATTCCCGTAAAGGTCGATTGCATGCCGTCCGTCCTCTGCTATGGCTCCACTACTGCTTTGGCCCCACTACGTTCTACAGTTCCTGATCGACGACGAGCGGACGCTCCGTGACTCCGGCCTTGGACCCATCACGGGCATATACGGTTCCCTTACGTTCGGGGAAAACTTCGCCGAGCACCTGGTGCAACGTGTCGCCCGCCGCGGAGACGTACGCATCGAGGCCGTCAGTCGCGTTTCGTACGCGCATGACGGCAACCTTGAGCCTGCGATAAACGTCGTTCAGCCTATTGCGATCGGAATTATCCAAGCTACACAGCACGTCGTAGAAATTCGCGCGATTCTCCAGCCGTAGATTGTCGCACACCTGCTCGTACATTGCGCGGCGTTTCTCTTCGACGAAATGGATCTCTTCCCCGAGCGTGTCCAACTCTCGCAGAAGCTCATCCAGTGTATGCCAATTCCGATCGATAACCGCCCGCTGGAGCTCCTGCTGCTTCTGCGCAGTCTCCTCCAGGAGCTCTACTTGCCTACCGATGACCTCCGCGAAGCGATCGATTTCGGGCATAGACGACATATAGCCCTCCCCTGGCGTACGTTCCACGTTTATCCTATCGGCATCAACGACCAAACCATTAGTCCCTTTGCTCGCACACGGCCTCGCCCCACATTGGGAGTACGATACATTTACGCAGATCCAGGTTTTCGGTACGATTAACACTATGAGCGAGGTGCTCAGCTCAGCAAGATTTGCATGGAAGACCTCAAGCGATGGCGACGTGCCCCCTCGACCTGCCTATGCCCAGTGCGGAAGCTTTCCTCACTGCACGTCACCGGCGGGGCTGCTCGGCGCCATCTGGGCTTTCCTGTTCATCGTGATGCCCCTCCCCTTGCCGGCTGCCCCTGGACTTCTGGAGCCGCGCCTGGAAGTATCGGATCGCGTGGCTTCCCCCTCGTCGGGGT